>JAGLDR010000155.1 GCA_023145475.1 bacterium | reverse complement strand
GGCAGAATGGGGCGCAATGCTGTTGAGACAAATTATGAAACCTCAAGGACGGTATACAAATGCAGACAAAGATATTTGACCAGCTGAAAATCAGTGCAATTGAGGATAACTCGCTTATCAATCGCGCTGAGCAAAGATTTGTTCTCTATGAGATTGGAGGCGTTGACTGCTATTTTGCAAATCCTAATCTTGCAACTGCCCGCCGATTTATTGCTAAAGAGCTCCCTGTTGGTTCTACTATCGAATATTTTCAGTATTCGCTTCTTTCTCACCCACTGCTGAAAGATGTGGCAGAAGATTCGAATTCAATTATTAATATTCGTAAGAATTTTCTCAAAAAGAGTGGGATTAAACACCGTCAATCTTATCTTGCTGTTTCAACGGATGCTCCTCAAAAAGAAGATATGAGGAGTTCTGATACTCGTCTGTCTGATGCAGTTGTTACCTCTTCTGGTGTCTCATTTCGCCAGCTAGAGAGCAGTGAAATAAAGCTTTTTCTCTATAAGATTATTTCGGGTGATTCTGAGATGTACATTCATCCTGATATGAGTGTTCGTGAAGAGGTGATTCAACAGCAGTGTTCGTATGCTCCTGATTATATGAAAATTGGAAACCGCTATCTTAAAACCCTCTCTCTTAAATTTCTTCCTGATGAAACCCGCCCTTTTTTGATGGCTGAGATTTTAGATTATTTGCACTATGAATATTTCTTTTCTTTGACCTATCAACTTCTTGACAGCGTAAAAGAGAAAGCTTCTCTTGAAATGAGAAAACGGTTGCAAACATCAGTCGCAACAAGAAATGCAAATATAAAGGATGAGGCAGCAGTAGCAAAAGTTTCTCATATCTCTGAACTGTTAACTCTCCTTGCAAGTGGAGATCACCCTATTGGATTCCTCTCATCAAAAATTGTGCTGTGGGATAACAATCTTGCGCAACTTGAAAAGAAGACTGAGCGGTTGATAGCTGTTCTGAAGCGAGATGGATTTTTCTATGAAGAGGAGACGCTTTGGCATGATAAGGAGTTTTTCTGCTCTCTTCCTTCAGTTACAGGATATAGCCACCGAAGTATGCGTGTAGTCGTTGATAATTTTCTTGATTTGCTGCCTATCTCCGCACATGGAGAGGGTGATATTAACAGTTTTGCCCCGTGGCTTTTGCGTAATCGATATGGAGAACTGTTTGGTTTTGATGCGGGAGCATCACACAGAAACAATAAAAATGGAATGATTTTTGGTGCGTCAGGCTCCGGGAAATCGGTAACGGTAAATGCGATGATTGCTCACACACTTTTTCCCAATATTATGCGAGAAAAAGAGAGGCAAGGGCGTATATTTATTGTTGATTTTGCGGGTGCTGAAAATAGTTCGTATCTGAAGATGAAAGATCTGTTTGGCGGTGTTTTTATTCCAATTAGTGCCGCAGGGGATATTACGATTAATATATTTCCCCCGAAAAAAGAGGTTTTTTATAATGGAAAGTGGGAGAGTAGTACACTAACATTCCTCAATATCGCGCTGGATTTGATTGTTGAAAACCGTGATAAGACAATGCAGGCGGATCTTTATCGTGCTGTTATATCTCGTGCTATTAGAGCGATGTATCAAGAGGTCGAACAACCAATTCTGTCAGATTTGTTACGCTATATTTCTGATGACGATGCAGAGCGTGCGCAGACTATTGTCAATCTTTTGCAGGCGTTTCTAGATGATCCTGTCAGCTCAATAATTAATGGCTATTCGACGGTTGATTATGGAAATGAGCCATTTGTGATTTATGATTTGCAGGGTGTTTCAAATTTGAATGATAAGCTTAAAGAGTTGATGACACTTGTTGTAATAGAGGAGTCAAAAAAGACTGCATTTCGAGTGACAAATAGTTTTATTCTGTTTGATGAAGCGACGCAATTGATAAAAGATCCTCGTCTTGTTTCGCTGATTGATGAGCTTTTCAGTACTGCTCGAAAATACAATACCGGTGTGTGGACCATTACTCAAAACTTTCTCTCATTTAAGGAGGCGGCACTTTCAAGCAAGGTGAAAATTAATAGTACAACGACTATTTTTCTCTCCCATGCCAACGATGAGGAGGCAAAGCGGGTGGTTATCGATGATTTCGGTATGTCAAAGGCAGAGGCAGAGGCGTTTTCATCATTAGTGACAGTGAAGGGAGAGTATGCTACCGCACTTTTTCAGACACAGATGGGTGCGACCGAGCTTTCAGAGGTTGTTCGTATCGAGCTTTCAGCTCTAGATTATGCTATTTCTACCTCTGATAAAGAGGATAATAGATTGCTTATGAAATTAGCAGAGAAAAAAGGTATTTCGTTGCATCAAGCGTGCGTTTTAGCAGCAAGGGTAGCAACAGAGAAATCTCTTTTTGTTATGCGAGCAGTGGAGGGTTTACTGAATGGCTAGTGGCGTGATAGAAGTTACACGATATCACTTTGCAAAAGATTTCCTCGAAGCGATAGGGTATGAGTATATCTGGAGCTTTCTTGGGTACGCTCTTGTTGTTGGGTTTGCTATCTCTATTGCTTCGCAACTTTTTGTTGTTGCAAAAGGGGGGCGAGGAGAGTTTATTGGTGTTGTTATGAAATATGCGATGATAGCTCTTTTTATCCAATTTTCTGAGCCTGCAATCCACTCTGTGACTGCTCTTTTTGTTGATTCTCACACTGGAGAGCATTCAATTGATAGTGCCTTCTTGACGGCATTTAATCAACTTCAAGGGAGTTTCAATAGTGCTGATTCTCAGGCTCTAGAGTTTCAAGAGAGTCACGCAGAGTGTCAAATGCCAAATGTGCTTCTTACTAATCTCTCTCTGCCTGCTGCAACCCTGTTTGGGATGACCTATAGCCTGCGGATTCTTCTCTTTTTTCTGTTTGTGAGTGCATGGATGGTCAAGGTTGCACTGTTTGGGTGGATATGGCCTATTTTATATAGTTTTATGGGACTTGGATTGGTAAGTGCTATCGTCTTTTCCTCATTGCCCGGTGGCGGAAAGGCAATTTTTCCTTTTTTTAAGACAGTGGTGCAGCTTTCTCTTTGGCCTATGCTTTATGTCGCTTTTGTTTCTCTGATTGCACTTCCTGTAAATACAATATTCAAAGATGCAAAAGGCTTTCTACTCTGTCCAACGGCATCTCTTGTTGATGGTTCTGTTGTCGCTCTTTTTGTCGCACTTTCAGTCATTGTTGTTGGAGTTATCGCTATCCCTTTTGTTGCCTCATCATTGATGCATCACCGTGGTACAGCCTCAATTGGCACAGCCATAGGTAGTAGCAGTGTTGGAGCGTTAAACAGTGCAGTGCAGCTTTTAGAAAAGAGCGGTGGTGGAGTTGTTACTAGTGGTGTCTCTACCCTTCTCTCATCTGCGTCGCACTCGATTTCACTTGTTTCATCTCAGACAAAAGCATCATCAAACTCTTTTGCGGACTCTTCAACCTTCCAGTCAACTCAAGTGCATAGCATAGTTTCCGAGCGTTCAATAGACACGAGTAAGGAGGAGTAATAATGGGTAAAAAAGAGCAAAATGCGGCAGAAGGTTTTTTTAATGTTATAGGTCATCGCGATGTGAAGCAGTTGCATACGAGAGTCTCGCGGTTTGCCTGGATTGTCGTTGTACTGAGCTTTATTGTGACTATTTTTGCTTTGTTGACGACATTTGCGGCTCTTTCAAAGCCTACTCCCGTTATCGCATTTGATAGTGATGGAAAGAGGATGGTTTTTCCAGGGAAGGAGACACTCTCAACTGCGGCAAACCAAGTGAGAATCGAGAGGTTCATAAGCGATTTTATCAATAAGTATGAGGGTGTTTCTCCGCATGTTGATAAGGATTTAGCCGATGCCTATAACTCTCTTACTCCTCGTTTTCGGCAGATTGTTTTGGATAAAGGGACGCATAAGGAGAAGATAGGCCAGTGGAAGAATCGTAACATTCAATCCTCATTTAAACTGATAAACTATCGTTTGAAAGGGACTTTTACCGTTGGATCAACCGTTGCCGTTGAGGGGGTTGGTGAGTTTTCACTTGCACCTGCCGTCAATTTTGACGATGCGATAGAAAATCCTGAAAAAGAGTATATCTATTTTACGGCGCTTCTTTTAGTGACACCAATCTCTCTTGAAATATCTCCTGATGGACTTTTAGTCGATTTTTTAGCTGCTCGTTCCTCATCTGATTTCCGCCAGCTTCGGGCATATCTTTTAGAGCATAAAAAGGAGTATCTACTTCCAGATAACCAGCAAGGAGAGTACAAATGAGAGCTATCTTTTTGTCTATAATGGTCATTTTGTTTTTTGTGCCACTCTCTGCATCACTTGAGACGAGCTCCTCTTATGGAAAAGTTCGGCGAGTGATGATTACAGGGAGTGATAAGACAATATATCAAACGATTCCTATCGCGATTGGCGAGGTTGTTGTCATCACATTTCCTGCTGGAATCACTCTTTTAGGACTTCCCGTTATTGGAGATAGCTCACTGATTCGAGCTGAAATTGAGAGTAGTCCACTGCGGATGCGGATGTGGGGGATGATTTTTGCTGGGAGCAGTGAAGAGGGCATGATAGGCGTAAGCTCAAATATGCAGTTTAGCCTGAGTAGTGGACAAAGTTTTATTTTGAAAATAGAGATAGCAAAAGAGGATAGCTCCGTCAGTCGGCTTGAAATATCATATCCTGAATGGGAGCGAGAGCATAAGGATATGCAAAGCAAAATTGCACAATACAAAAGAGAGGTTGATGCCACTCTTAAGAAAAGGTTTGAGAATCTTGAAAGCGAGGCTGGGGTTAGGCTTAAGCTCGTGTTAGCGAAGTCATTTGCTGAGTTTTTTCAGTGCAATAACTATAGTGTTCGAGCAGAAAATCGTCTTGTTTTTCTCTCATCTGATCGTATTTGCAAAATTGGTGTTGATGGATTTATTGTTGTCAATTTTCGTCTTAAAAACAGGTCAAAAAAACGATTTCATATTGATGGGGTTAGATTGTACGCAATCCGTGAGGGAAGCAGGGTTGAAGTTGATATGCCAACCGTTTTTCTGCAAAAGTATTCAATGCTTTTTGATGAGGTGATTAGTGGGGGAATCGCATTTAAAGTGACGGATGACGAGTATGCCACACGCTATGAGTTAGAGCTGAAGGAGTCGGCAGGAAAGCAACGCATTTTGAAAATTCCACTGTCGTTTTAGAGGGAGTGATGAAAAACACAAAAAAGATTAGAGTTATTCTTGTTTCAGTGGTTACGCTGCTGCTGTTTGTTATCAGTTTTGCAATCTGGTGGAGTGTGCGAAGCAAGCCATCTTCAGAAAGAATCAAGGCATCTTCGTTTGATATGGATAGTTTAACTCGTGGCAGGGTCTCATCAAATTCTCTTTCAAGTATGATGAACCGCTCATCTCGTAAAAAAAATGTTGAGATTGCTCCTCCTCCTCAAAAGGTGGTAAAGAAGCGCATTTTCACTTCGTCTAAGAATAGCCGAAAAGATGAGGAGATTTTGCTTAAATATGCCTCGGTACGGGGGGATAGAGCAGGTGCAGGATCTGGCGCACGGCGCGGATCATTAAGAGAAAAAAGAGGCTCTCGTGGCGGCGGCGTTTTTATGGTTAACGACAAAAAAAAGGTGAAACAGCGAGCCGCTTTGCATAATGTGAAGATTAAGGTGAAGCTGACACTTGCTATCCGCTCAAGCAGTCGAACACCAGTGATTGCAGAGGTGGTAACAGAGGGTCAAAAGGTAGAAAAAGGGACGAAATTCATTGGTGCGCCAACAATCTTCTCGAACAAGCGCACGCAGATTAGGTTTTCACAGATGAGATTCGCTGGAAAGCGTGTTTCAGTGCAGGGATTTGCTGTTTCAGGCAAAGATCCTGGCGTTCCCTCAGAGGTAACAGATATCTCTTCAAATGTGAATAAAACGGTGCATGCAGGTGCTATTAAAAGTGTTACATCTATTGCTGCGGGTGTCGTTGGAGGACTTGGTGGCTCCGCTGCTACGGCAGCAAATAATGTCATCTCTCCCGCAGGGAATGAGGTTGCTACGCAGGAAGAGTCAAACAAGATGAAAGAGGAGTTTCGCGTTCCTGCAGGAACCGTTTTTTATATCTATTTAGAATAAGATAGCGAGGTGTAGTGTGCGTATTTTTGTGGTTATTTTTTTGCTCTCGCTTGCTCTTTATGGGGAGGAGGGCGAGCTTCAAATTAGCGGCGGTGTTGGTGGGTTTTTTCCCCTCCGTCATAGAGCGGCTGGCGTTGAAGTTTCCTCTTTTCCTGGTTTGACGGTGCCGCTGAATCTACTGATTGGAGTGAGTGATAATTTTGATGTAGGCGTTATGGGAGAATGGGGGTATCTATCTGATATTGTTAAGAATGATATTTCTTTTGGCTCTCTGAATGGTGATGAATATAGCGACTATATGCATGGCTCTGTTGCGCTGATAGCTCGCTGGAATATTGTGCCAGGATATGCTGTTTCACCTCATCTTATCGCTGGCGCTGGACTTTTTATTGAACGATACTATCACCGCGATTTTTATGTGGGTGGCCGACTTCTTGCTGATTATGATGATGAGCTCCAAGTTGTTCCACTTTTTAATGGGGTTGTTGGTGCTGATGTCGTTTTTCGTCTGCCGTGGTGGCATCTTTTGATTAAAGGAGAATTCCTGTTTAATGCCAATAAAAACACCCTTTTTGTGACACTTAATATCTCTATCGGATTTTCGTGGATGATAAGCTCAATGTATACTTTATAGGAGAGAGAAAATGAAAAAAAATGTACTGCTCTTTTTACTACTTTTTTTATCTGTTGCCTGTGGAGATAAGAGGCCTGATGGTGCAGAGAACTTTACTTTTTCTGTGATGGTTTTTTCTCCTCTTGAAGGAGGGATTGCAACATTGTTTGAAGGTGAAAATGAGGTTGGTCGAGCTTTTATAGCGGATGGCGTTGCCTCTTTTGATGAAATCTCTGCCTCAAATCGTCTGAGGGCTACTGTCTGTCAAGGAAGATTTAAGTTGAGCTCTCATCCTGATGGTGTGGTGTTTGGTGGCTGTCTTCGTGCGGATATTCCTCTCTCTGCAGAGCAACAGTCATATGAGGTTGTTGTTAATATGATTTCAACTCTCATTGCCTCTTATGCGGTTGATTCCGCTCAGCAAGAGTGGCTCGATTATCTTAAAATGGAGCGAGAGGCTTTTTCAAAACAAGAGATTTCGTTGACTGACGCAACAAAAGGATATCTCTGGCAGCAGGCACTCTCTCTTGTTGCAAAGAAGATAAGTGACGCAAAGGGAATTACACCGGAAACATCGCTTTCAACAGAAAAATTGCTTGGATTGCTTATTGATGATTTAGAGGATAATCATCTTATTGATGGCTCGACTAAAATTATGTTCGGAGAGTATCCTGTTGATGCATCGCTTTTGAGAAAGCATATTCCCTTGATGCTTTCATCTGTTTCGGACTCTTTTACAGACAACGATTTGCAAGAGTGGAAGGAGGCTCTTGAAGAGGGTGAAGCGCCGTTTTTAGGTGACAATATTTCAACGAACGAGCGTGGTCCTCAGATTACTTTTTCTTCGCCAGAGGCAGATGTGGTCTCGAGGACAATAAAGGTCATTGCAAATGCAGAAGATGATGATGGTGTGGAGTATCTCCGCTGTAAGATTGAAGATGAGATTGAAGATGAAAGCAGCGATAAGACTCTTTTTGTTGGCTCTCTTGATACGAGCCAATTTGCAGATGGAAATCTGGTGATTAGTTGCATCGCTTCAGATGGTGTGCATATCTCAACCGCAGAGAAGGTGGTGGTGATAAGCAATAAGAATAGCGTTGAATTTTTTGTCTATACCACCGCTCTTGTTGAGGATGTTGACGCTATAACAGCCTATGATTTAGAGGGAATTGAGATAAAAACAGTTAAAAAAGGTGCAGATGGTGTTTTTAGAGATGTTATGCCGGCTGGAATCTCTGTTTTTAAGACAGAGGGCGGGAGTTATTTTTCAAATATTACGGTAGCTCCTCACGATGAAGTTGGGGATAATCCTCAAACGAAATTTAGCCTTAATACCTCTTTATTGTCTCGGTCTGAGATACGCTCTGGCGTTCTCAATAGAGTCTATATAAATCCAATAACGACAATCAGAGAGAATATCTATTCTTCGTTGCAAAATAGCGGAGAGTCATCTGCGGTGGCGACTGAGCACTCTCTTGCCTATCTGCAACAACATTACGGCACACATTTTGATCCCTATCTTGTTCCTCTATTTAGCACGCCAGGAAGCAGTGATACCACCACTTTTTTAGCGATTGCTGCACTTGAATATCAGGCAAATAGCATTGCTCTTTCTCAGCATATTGATGCTGGAACAATCTCTTTAAGCGATATGTTGCAGGCACTGCATTTTGATTTACAAGATGACGCTCTTTTTGATGGAAAAGATGGTTCTGGGTTTTCGATATATCTTGCTGGAGATTATGAGTTTGATTCCTATTTTTTCCGAATGTATGATGCCTTGGCATTAAAAAATTACATTGAAAATAGCACTCAATTTGATGTGAAGAATTTTGACTATCTTATCAATAGTATTAGTCTTGATGATTCGCCACTTTTTCCTCTAGCTGCTCTGCCAAAATCGGTAGGAGATGCGGGTATTGTTATTAAAAACACGCAGTTCCGGCGAGCAATCGATGTAGAGTGGAATGAGTATTCAATTGATAATAAGATATACTCCACTGATAAAATTTTTGAGATTAGATTTTCCGTTGATGTGCCTGATGATTTGATTGTTGCCGAAATTTCGATTGAGTCTGATGAAGTTAAGGTTGTAGGGCTTATCGAGCATAGCGGTGAAAACTATCAACTGAAACTTCAGTATGCCGAGATAATGGTTGACGGGGAGGAGCAGCAAGATGGTGAGAAATCATTAGTTATCCGAATGGTTGATAGTGGTGGGACGGTCACTCTTGTTCCTGTTGTGACAATTCGAGATACTCTTTTTCCCTCGTTGGTTTTGTCTGAAACCCCAGAGGGAGCTTATGTTTCTCTCCCTTTTCAAATTGCATATAAGGCTGATGATGCCAATATGATGCTTGTGGAATCTGCGGCACAAAAGAGTGGGGATAGTGCTGTTTTCTCTCCCCGGATACTGTTTGAGGGTACAAAGCAATTTAGCGATAGCGAAACAAGTGGAGATGGCGGTTATACCTTTCTGATGCGAGCGACAGATCGTGCGGGGAACAGTGTTACAGAGAGTTTTGATATTTCAGTTGATGCGGCTTCACCTCTTGTTTCTACAGTTGAGACGCGGCCTGAAATGCATGGCGATTTTTTGTGGAGCAGAGATATTGAAATTGTCCTCACGGCACATGATGAGATTACCGCAGATGAAAATCTTAGCTATTTTTATACTCTCGATGGAGCGGAGACGGTAGAGAGTGAATCGTCGACGATTTATCTTACCTCCCTTGCGAGTGGCAAGCATACTCTGTTGCTTTCTGTTGTTGATGAGGCGGGGAATACGACAGAGTTTATTCGCACATTTGAAGTTGATGCATCTCCACCTGATATTGTGGTTTCAAATAGGGGTGTCTTAGAGGGCGGCGCATTTAAATTAGATGATGAGAAACTGAATCTTGTCTATCTTATAACCGAGAACGAATCGGGGATAGAGGTGTGTTCATTTTCAGTTAATGGTGCTTTTCCTGAAACTCTTTCTGAAAAAGAGACGCACTACTCTTTTGCAAATCATATCGCTCTTCTTGAAGGAAATAATGAAGTTGTGGTTACCTGTTATGATAAGTCTGGACAGCAAAAATCTGTTATAATATCACCAATTGTGATTGATAATCATCCTCCTTCTTTCATTATTGAGGTGAATAATGATGCAGGGTTAACATCGTTTAGGAGCCGGGTTAATTCACACTCGGTAGAGGCGACAATAAAGACATCTGAAGAGAATTATACGGTTTTCTGGAAGCTAAGCTGTCCGAGCAGAAGTTTTAAGATGGAGAGTGATGCCACAATCTTTCGTACCGATGTTCTGCCAGATGATACTCCTGCACTTAATGGATATAGATGTTTTATCGAGGCGGTGGTAAGCGATGCTGCAGGCAATATTGGTGTTGCGCCTCTTGTTGAGTGGATTGTTGATATGACCGCCCCTCAAATCACCTGGAATGCCAAAAATATCTATATGACCACCGATATCCTTTTAGATTTAGATTTTGATGAGAAGGCGTACTTAGGCGATTTTTATGTAGATGGTGAGAGAAAACCGTACACAATGTGGAGCCACTGGTGTAGTGATGTTCATCTATTGTCTGCTCATCAGTGTCGTGTTGAGGGATTAAGTGAGGGAGAGCATACTTTTAAGCTTTTACTGCAGGATTCGAGGGGGGTTACTGGTGATGCTTCAGATTGTAGTGAGAATAATTATGGCTGCCTAGAAAAAACAGTTTTCATTGATACTTCAAAGCCTAATTTGACTGTTGTTGTTGATGAGGTAATGAATTCCTCTGTTTCTTTCACTGCATTAAGTAGTTCAAATGAGCCTATTCCAACGGTAGTTAGTTGTGATATTGCACAGGCACAAGTGTGGCCTCTAATTGGCTTTAACCATCTTGTAGATTGTGATGAGTTGTTTGGTGCGCAAGTGGTTGATCTGGATGGCGTGGGCGATAGCTCACAGAAGTATGTCATTCGCTTCTCTATTGAGCGAAATGGGAAGAGTGTGACTGCATTTAAATCTTTTGTTTTAGACTTGGTAGCGCCCGTTATAACGAGTATGAAGATTCTCAATCCGCAAGAGTATTATTTTTTAGGCGATGCTATGAAGGTGCGCTTCTTTCTTGGTGCAAAGGAGTCTCGTATTACAGGCGAGGTGAAGCTTAAAGATAGGCGACGCCTTGAATCTTTTACGCAAGATGTAGATGATGGTATTCCTATTACACAGTATAGTTTTGGTAATGAGGGTGGGCTTATAGAAGCTTATGGAATTGATAAGACAAATGTCTCCTCTTTTGATGTGACTCTGTTTAGTGCCTATCAAAATAGCACTGCTCAGGTGGTGAGCTTATCTATCCGAGATGATGCTGGAAATCATGCAGAAAAATCTTTTTCTATTCAGTATAATCACACTCGCCATGAGATGACGGGGACGGTTTTACCATACGAAAAGGAGGTTGTAGGTGTTAAGTGGCTCGCCCTTATGCCTACAAAGAGTTTTCTGTATGATTTTTCAGATGGTCCACCGTTTTTTGAAAATGCTATTGGTGATGAGAGTATCTCTTTTTATGAGGTTAAAGATAGCGTAGAACGAAAACTATCATTTGTTATTCATACTTTACGATATGTCTGCACCGAGAATAGAGATGATGCGACTCTTTTAAGAGCTCCGCACTGTTTTGCAAATGAGCACGCTGTTGATGGTTTTTTTAAAATTTATTGTGAGCCCGCAATTGTGCGCTGTAAATATCTAGAGAGTGGCAGTTGGGGAAACGAAAATGTCTCTTATGTGAATCAATATTCGTGGCCTGAAGGTGTTAATCTTAATGCTATCAAAGTAACCTATAAAGTAACTGATGAATATGGTGGATATAAGGCCGTTTTTAATGCAAATAACTAAAAGGGAGAGGTAGGATGAAAAAGGTGTTATTGCTCAGTTTTGTACTGCTTTTTGGCGCGTGTTCTGGGACGCCTAAAAGTATAGATGTAGAGATTGGAGAGCAAGATGTGATTGATGGAGATGAGCTGATTGATAAAGATGTGTTAGATGACTCCGATGATGTGTTGGGTGAATCTGATGAATTTTTTGACAGTAATGACGATGATGTGTCTTCTTTTGTCTGTAACGATGGTGAGATAAAGCGAGAGGGTGCGTGTGGGTTAAATGCGCGAGGAGAGTATGAGTGGGTTTGTAAAGATGGGGTTTGGTTGAAAAGTGAGCGATGCGATGACCCTGATGTGTGTACCGATTCTCAGAAAAATTATAAGGTGTCGTGCGGTATTAATGAGCGAGGGAAGTATGAGTGGATTTGTGTGGAGGGAGAGTGGCGTAAAACAGATGTTTGTAAAGATTCTGATGAGTGTGTTGATGACTCTTTTGAGCATTTAGAAGAGAGTACACACAACAGCTGCGGAGTGAATAATCGTGGAGTGAAGCAGAAAAAATGTATTGATGGTTTTTGGGTGATTCTTCTGGAGAGTGATGAGGGATATTGTGATGATCCTGATGAATGTGTTGATGGTACAATAGAACATCGTGAAGAGATTGAACTGAATAGCTGTGGACCGAATATGAGAGGGTGGAAGCAAAAAAAATGTGAAGATGGATTATGGGAGCCACTTCTTGAGGGCGATGATGAATATTGTGATGATATAGACTACTGTGTTGACGGTGTTATAGAACATCTTCCTGAGGTTGGAGGGAATGAGTGCGGATTTAACAATCGAGGGTGGAGACAGTGGCTCTGTACGACAGGATACTGGACACCGTATGCTCTAGGAGAAGATAATTACTGTGACGATCCAGATGAGTGTGTTGATGATAGTGTTGCACATCTTGAAGAGATAGCAGGGAATGAATGTGGTCTTAATGGTCGTGGATGGAAACAGAAAAAGTGTATTGAAGGTGTGTGGATGGGGATTCTGGAGGGAGCGATTGAATATTGTGATGATCCAGATGTGTGTGTTGACAATAGTGTTGACGAGACGACAGGCAGCGCGTGTGGATATTATCAAAATGGCCATAAAAAAATGGTGTGTGAGACGGGAGTGTGGAATGAGTTAGATGAATGTCTGTTTGATTGTCCTGAAAAAACGCAAGGATATGGTGAGATTTACTATATCAATTCGCGAGCAATGATAGATAACTATAAAGATGCAACTGTTTTGAAGGGTATCTTTCTTATTACACAGTACGATAGTAGTGGGCATCAACAGATTGATTCTATTGCTGGTTTAGATTGTTTACGGCGGGTGGAAGGCTCTCTTGGGATTGACTCGTCTGATTCAACTGATTTGAAAGAATTTCACTCACTCGAAAAGGTTGATGAGGCGCTTGCCATCTATACAAGCAATGCCTTGACCTCTCTTGATGGACTCAGATCGATTGAAGAGATTGGTAAAATCTCATTTACTCAAAACAATAATCTGGCGTCGATAAGCCAACTCTTGAATCTCACAACTGCGCCACTTGTAGATAGTGAAAAAACAACAGTAAAGTTTGAGGATAACTCTCATTTGCCGCAGTGTGAAGTTGATGCATTTATTGAGTTTTTAGAAGATAGTTTAGGTTTTAGCGGGTTAAGTGAGTCGTCAGGGAATGATTCATCCGCACAATGTGAATAACAGAAAAAGGAGAGAAAAATGAAGTTTAAACGAGAGATGACTTGTCATGGAAATGTAGTTGCAAATCCAACATTGAGGGAGGGTGATAAAAATGGGAGACACTATACTGTTTCTGATTTTACTGTTGCTGTAAATATCGCAAAAAATGCTCCGCCCTTTTATCTTAACTGTACTGCTTGGGACGCTGTTGCAAAAGAGGTAAAAAAAGAGGTAAAAAAGGGGATGTTTGTTGAGGTGGTTGGAGAGCCAGGTCGTCCAAATGCCTATATTGATAAAAATGGTGCTGCACAGGCCTCATACCGACTTCGTGTGAATAATTTTTCAGAAAAAGAGTTTGAGCAACAGGTGAAAAACGAGAGCTGAAATGAGTAACAAAGATGCAATTCCCCAGCTGCACGATCAGTTTTTTCTTGCAACAATGTCTGATGTGAAAAATGCAACAGACTTTCTCAAAGCGAAGCTGCCGACTGAAATTGCAAGTAGAATTGATTTTTCTCACATTGAAGTTGTCTCCTCCTCTCATCATGATAAAAAACGGTACAGAAAACTCTATTCAGATCTCGTCATTAAGACAAAACTGAAAAACAGTGAAACTCCTGCTGAAATATATGTACTGTTTGAACACAAAACAGAGCAACATCCACGCCTGTTTCATCAGCTTCTTTCCTATATGACTGCAATGTGGGGTGAAGATATTACGCTAGCAAAAACAGAGAGGAGAAAAGTCTGCTTTCGTCCAATTTTTCCTCTTGTCTTTTATCACGGTCCTGGAAAGTGGAGGGTGCCAACAGAGTTTTCTGAGCTATTTTGTTGTGGAAGAGAGCTGAAACAGCGGCTTCTCTCGTTTTCCTATACACTTTTTGACACTGCAGATTGGAGTCCAACAAGTGAGGAGAGAGGAGAGATGAACAGTGAACTAATTTTGCATCTTCGCCTCTTTCGTGATGCGTTTCAAAGAGATCGGGAGTCAATAAAACAGGCGTTTAATGAGCTTTCGGAGCTGATGAAAAGTGGCAGTGATACTGACTACTTATTGCTTATTTTAACCTATGTTGCACAAAGTCGAAAGCTTGACTTTGAAGAGATAAGGAGTCTAATAGAAGAGAGCGAAATGGATGAGGAGGTTGTGATGAGCACAATTGGTACGATGAATGTTGCAGAGATATGGAAGAGAAGTGGGTATCATGAAGGGATAGAGAAAGGGATAGAGAAAGGGATATATGCGGTTGCAGAGCAGATGCTTCAAAAGGGATTTGATGTTGCTACTGTTGCGGATGTTACCAAGCTTTCTGAGGCAGAAATTCGGCATATTAGAGATTCTTTGCACTAATCAAGAGCGACTGTAGTTAATGGTTCGCTCTCCTCTCGCTAGTCGTCACTATCTGAACAGTGTTGGCTCAATCACCTTGTCGACATGTGGAAGGGTAATGGTAAAGGTACTTCCCTGGTTGAGTTCACTTTCAAGTGCTATATTTCCACCCATAAGTGTCGTAAGTTTTTTGACGATGGCAAGACCGATTCCTGTGCCTCGATTCTTTGCGAGACCACCCTCTTCTTGCATGAATTTCTCAAAAATTCTTTTTTGATTTTCTTTACTGATGCCGATGCCAGTGTCTGCAACTGAGATGACAAGGCTGTTGTCATGATAGCTGACTGTTAGTTTTACACTGCCCTTTTCGGTGAATTTAAAGGCGTTAGAGAGAAGATTGGTCAAAACTTGTCTGAGCCTTGTGGGATCAATAAGGAGCGTTTCAGGAACGGAATTTTCTATGTTAACTGATGAAACAATTGTATCAGTTGATGGGAAAAGTATTGAAGTTGTGCCAACTTCCTTTCTTACATCTACCGTTTGAGGGACTATAACAAGTTTTCCAGATTCGATACGAGCAATATCTAAGAGATCATTGACTAATGCAAGAAGATAGGTTCCAGAAGAGTGGATAATATCAAGCTGTCCAAGAGTGTTATTGTCTTTTTCTGTCTCTTGGAGCAGGTTGGTGAATCCTATGATTGCATTCATTGGAGTTCGTAATTCATGCGAAATATTTGCAAGAAATTCAGATTTTGCCCGATCTGCTTCCCACGCTTTATCTCGTGCATTTTCAAGGCTTTGTTCGGCCTCTTTATAGGTGGTGATATCAATAATGCTGACAATAAAACCTGCATGACAATGTTCAGGATCAGTAAGAGGTGATATAGTGACGGTGGCAGGGAATGAGGAATCGTTGACTCCCGCAAGTTGATAATCTTGCTCTTGAGGAAGAAGTGTTTCACTAACAAGCGCAAGATGTTTTTGTAGCTTTTTCTGTTGTGGTACATCAAAGAGGATTTCGATGTTGTGTTCAGGGAGAGCACTCTTGTGGTCTGCAAACTTTTTAATTGCGTTGCGGTTTGCATGGTGAATCAGCCCTTTTTTATCAACAACAAACATAAAGTGTGGATAAGAATCTAATATATTTTTAAGAGCGGTGCGACTCTGATTGAGAGAGTAGAGCATAATGCCTGAGGGGTTGAGAGATAGTAGCATGTTATAACGCATAACGGCAAAGATAATGCCAAAAACTAGTACCAAACTGCCTACAACGACGAGAGGTGGTATTTGGTTGTTTTTATCAATTGCTGGCAGGAAGTCTTCTGTTATTGCGCTAATGAGAAATGCTACAAGATAGGACCAGAATATGATAATAGAGCGCTTTTTCTTGTATCCTGTGTTCTTTTTTATATGAATCGCAATCAAGGTGAGTGAGATAGTCACAAGGAGCAGATAATAGGCAGTGAAAAGGGGCGGGAACGGGGTGTCAGCCAGGCGTATCGTCCGTCCGTACCACATTTTTTGATCAGCGATAGAGAAGAGTCCAGACCACTGTGCTGATATGAAAATAAGGGGTGGAAAAAGATAGAGTATCTTTGTGAGAATTGGTGGTATTTTTGGCGAGTAATCTGTAAAGACAAAGGTGAAATATAACATTGTTCCAGGGAAGAAAGACCATCCTAAAGCGGTGAAGTTATCCCAGTAAGTGGCTGTAGCAACATCAGGTGCGTTGAACATAAGGGCGTTGCCAAAACTCCAGATAGCGTATGGCATAATCAGTAGTGCAAGTGCTTTGCTGAGCTTAGAGTGCCGCCCACTGAGTAGCAATAATATAACCATTAAAGTGAATATTGCGCACGATGCGCTTGAAACTAACGCCATTATCGACATGCTGTCTTTTCTCCTACAGATAAACTGACAGATTTTATGAGGGGGCTAGATAAAAAGCAAGAAAAGCGTCTATTCATCACAGGTTTCAGCAATCGATAGCGATACAACAAAGGTACTCCCTTTTTTAAGTTCACTTTCAACAGATAGTGAGCCACACATCAGCCTTGCAAGTTCTTTTACAATAGCAAGCCCAATACCAGTGCCTTTTACTGCAATATTTTGTTTCTGTCTTCCTTGTGAGAATTTGTCGAAAATTGTCTGTTGATCTTCTTGACTGATACCAATTCCACTATCTGAAACGGTAATGGTGAGAGTAGATTCGAGCAGGTCTAGCGTGAGCGATATCTCCCCCTTTTCTGTAAATTTAAAGGCATTAGAGAGTAAGTTCACCAGTATTTGTTGCAAACGGAGAGGGTCAATAAGGATTTCTTGAGGCAGTCGTTCTGCAATTACGAGTGAAAAGTGAATATGAGGTGTTGATGGAAAAATCTTGGTGATGTTTTCTATAAAGGGCCGAATTTCAACAAGTTTTGGGAAAGTCTCGAACTTTCCTGATTCAATCCGAGCGATGTCTAAAAGGTCGTTAAGGAGCGTCTGGAGATAGCTACTCGAGGAGCTAATCATGGTCAGTTGTTCTACTGTTTTTGTATTGGGGTTATTCTGTTTGATTGTCTCTGTCGTTGCAATAATAGTATCGATTGGAGTGTGTAGTTCGTGTGAAATATTTGCAAGAAATTCAGATTTGGCTCGGTCGGCCTCTTCGGCTTTATGTTTTGCGTGAAGAAGTGTTTGTTCCGCTTTTTCATGTGTTGTGATGTCAACAATAGTAATAATGAATCCATCGTAGTGGTCTGCACAGTTAGTAAGCGGTGAAATTGTTACTGTGGCAGGGAATGTATAGTTATTGTTTGCATGTAGTATATATTTTTCCTCAGATGTTATGATTTTTTCTTCTACGAGGGATAGTTGTTGGCGGAAAAGTGTTAATTGCTCGTTTTCAAAAAGAGATTCTAT
>JAGLDR010000154.1 GCA_023145475.1 bacterium | reverse complement strand
GAAGAACAGATGACAGAAAAACAACGATTTCAAGCACTTCGTCAGCTAATAAGCCAGTTGAGTGTAAGCGATCAAGAGATCATTGTTTTGATTGATTTTGAAGAGCAGAGATATGATGATGCAGCTCAGGTGCTTGGTCTTTCAGTTTCGGCTGTTAAATCCCGCCTTTTTCGGGCTCGAAAGCAGTTGATGGCGTTAGTGCTTGAAAATAAGAAACTTTTTCTATGACGAGCGAGTCTAACTCTAGAAGAGAGGAGAGAGAGATGAATGTACAACAATTTGACATACTGCTTGAGCGGCTCGCAACTGGTGAAATAACAAAAGAAGAATTAGCCACACTAAATCACGCCTCTCGTGAAAAGAGTGAGTGGCAAGACGCTCTGAACGCCGTTCAGGATATGATTAACCTTCTCGGCTCTCAATCCTCAAAAAGGGTAACTCCGCCAGCAGATTTCAACGACTCACTTTCGCAACGGTTAGAGGGAGTGGTTGCGGATAATCCGCGAAGACTAAAATCTTTATTTGCTGGACTAACCGCCATTGCGGCCTCTTTCATTCTCTTTTTGTTCCTCTATCATCCAGCAAAAACAGTCACACCTCAGCCTCTTCCTGAACAGAAAATATTGCTTTCTGAAACAACAACTACACCAGGTCAGCCAGTAACAATTACGGTCGATTATATCGCACCAAAAGAGATAGAAAATGCGACAGTGGTTATCACTCTTAATGGTGATGTTCACTTTGTCTCATCATCGAAGAAGATGCGTAATAAACGAGAAATTGTATGGCGTGGAAAATTGGCTAAAGGCTCAAACCTCATTCCATTTACGGTGGAGGCGCCAAAAAAAGGAGAGGCAACGATTTCAACAAAAGCTCTTTATAACAGTATTGAACACCCTCACTTGATTCTGCTGAACTCCGATGGACTTCAAGTTACTATCTTTCAATATCGTCTTTCAGACAGAGACGCATAAGATGCGTATCATCATATTATCACTCGGAATAATCACGCTTTCATTCTTTCTTTACGCTGAAAAGAGTGATGATGTTTTGCAATCTCGTGTTACTTTTCAAAAAGGGGTGATACTCGAAGGGTGGGAAGAACGATTTCAACTAGAAAAAGAGGAATCATCACCGATAGAAAAAGAAGAGGTTGAGAAAAAAGAAAAAAAGAGAGTACCAAAGAAAAAGAATATCACTCCTCAAAAACCGAAAAAGAGTGAGCAAAAACCAATAGAAAAAAGTGTTAAACAAGAAAAAGAGAAGATTGAGCCTCCAAAAACAGATGAAAAAAAGAAGAAGATAGAAAAGAGTGAGCAAAAAGAAGAGAAGCCTGTTAAAAAGCCAGAGCAAGAATCAAAACCAGATGAAAAAGACGATAAAAAGCAACAAAAAGATAGCGATGGGAAAAAGACACGAAAGAATCGACTGAAGGAGTTAAAAAAGCGGAAGCGGGGAGACTCTTTCAAAAACCGAAAGGTTGATTAGCTCCTGTTTCTCATAGCAATCAATAGTTTAATCGCAATAATACACTAAACCTGTGCGTATAAATAGTTCCAAAATTCATTGCATATTCAGCAGAAAGACCAACGGCAAATTTCCCTTGCGAAGCGATATCAAAACCACCTTTTAGATAAAAACCACCGCCATATTCATTTGATAAACTATCAAGAGCATAGATAAAACTACCACCAACAGAGAGAAACGGAACAACGCGACCAAGAGCAAAAAAGAGCTTCGGGCCAGTTGAAAATTGCATGTCAAAATATTCTGTATCGGGGGCATATAACATATTTGAATGAAGATCCCACCCAAAAAAAGAGAAGGGAGAAAATTCAAAATGGTATCCAAATGCAACAGCATTCAGTCCAACTGTTCCATACCCAATATCAAACCCTTGAAAAGTTCGCAATGCGGGACGACCTTTCTTCTTCTCTTCTTCCATCTGCTGTTGCGTACCTGATACATCCTCTTTATTTTCCACACTCTTCTCTCTGCGAGATGCGTTAGAATAGGATTTTTTCAGCCTCTTCTTTAAATATACTGTACGATGCTCATTAAGACGAACAGCCACAGAGAAACTTCTGTTCTCATCAGAAATCAATGTTACTTTCTGGGTACAGAGAGGGAGTCGAAGCAGTCCAGGAAAATCGCCCACACTCTCTCCGTCAACGATAACTTCACCCTCAACAACTTGCCCATACCCATCTATAATATTTATATTTAATTGAGCAAGCCTTGGCTCTAACTCAAAACTCAGATCCTCCTCTTCATCTTCATCAATCGAAAAATTATCTTCTTCTTCTCTAAAACAGCGTGAAGCAATTTTTGCTGTATGGTTGCCCTCTTTCACCTTTTTAGTAAATGGAGTAACTCCCGCTAACTGTCCATCAATCGAGACATCAACACCTGACGGCTCACTGGTAATTGAGATAGTTCCAAAGCGTGGGCGACTCTTCACAACAGGGGTAGAATAGTGCGATGGTGGCGCATAGGAAGATGGGACATCCCCACCCGTTAAAATTGATGCAACCCGCACAATTGCCTTTTGCAATCCATTGATATTGCATTGAAAATCAGCCGATGCTGCATTCCCCTGCTCTACCATTGTGGTTTTGAGATTTATCATCTCAACCGTCAATGTACAGCTGCCTGCAAACTGAGAAATTCGTGCATTAAGGTTATAATTTGCCGAAGCACTTTTGCCAAGTTCAATTCGGCAATTATCATCAATACACTGCTTACGCGAAGCAACACGCCCCTCTTCTATCATTTCAGCATAAATCTCTTTAAGTTGAGTCTGATTGATAAGATTGAACTTTCCCGCTAGTTTGGAATAGAGATATTGTGTTGCCGCGTGAAGTTGTTTTTCAGAAAAGGTTCCACGAGCAGATTCATCTGGAACAATATCCATCACCGCAATGCGTTGCGTTGAAAAATCTGCAAAAAGCATAAACATTGCAAAAAGCAGTATTAAAAAAGTGATTCGTCGCATCAACACTCCCTGTTTTCATCTTCTAAAAATACTATACGGAGATGCGGAAAAATTACTATTTTTTACCACTTAGAAAGAATAAAAGAGACCTTAAATGAGGTAAAATCGGAATATATCTGCATAAGTTGACTTGTCTTGCTTGAGATGTTAAAATCCTGCGATTTGTTTCAGAATTAGAGAGTGGAGGATGCGATGCTATTTCGGCTGTTTGTTTTTCTTATGAGTGTAATTTTTTTGGCGCTGCCCTTGAGTGGAGCGGAAAAGACTAAAAAAAGTGTGCCCACCAAAAATAAAACCATAAAAACAGAAAAAAAAGAGACGCCACAAAAAAAGAAGGCTGAACCTAAGAAGAAAGCCGAGCCTAAGAAAAAAGCCGAGCCTAAGAAAAAGGCCGAACCTAAGAAAAAGGCCGAACCTAAGAAAAAGTCCGAGCCTAAGAAAAAAGCCGAGCCTAAGAAGAAAGCCGAGCCTAAAAAACCCACAGACTATATGCTGATTGGAAAAGTATATAATACAAAACAGACTCTTGAGATTTTTAGTGCCGATATTCATGTCAATGTCTTTCCCTACCCTGCACACAGTAGCAAAGATGGATCATTTAAATATCCAATGAAACTCAAACCAGGGGAATATGAAATTTCTGCAGAAAAAAAAGGATATAAACCATACAAAGGCAAACTAAAGATTTCTGGAAGTGACGAACGATTCAAAATAGAGTTCTACCTCGCAAAAGAGGGCTCAAAAGAGAGCTCTCGCATGGTTACTCCATCATCAACAAAGATTACTCCTCCTCCTCTTGTTGTAAAAAAAGAGATTAACCCAGAGCCAAAAAAACCAGAACCAAAAAAAGAGGAACCAAAAAAGCCAGAAGAAAACCAAGAAGAACTCACAAAAAAAATGGCTATGACACTGCTCGCATATGGGCAAACAGGCGTTTCAACCCTGCAATCTCCTGTCAGTCGAATGGAAACAGGCACAGTGATTGCTGGCTCATCCGGTCGAGATGTCGGATGTTTTATTGACGGAATGAAAGTACCATTCTGTTTTGGCTCTTTTGCATCACAATCTATTATTCCTTTTGAGCTTCTGAAAACAGCATCCACTTTAACCGCAGGATATAGCGGTGATTTGCAAGATAGTGCTGGCGCTGCTCTCTCTCTTGAACTTGCTGACTTCCGCGATGGTCCGATGAAAGGAGCTGCCTATTTTGGTCTTGACAAACTATCGGTCTCTTTAGATGGAAACCTCTCTGAAAAAGATTATCTTGCACTCTCGTTTAATCGTGGAATGGACGACCTTTTTTCCTCGTGGTTTTATGGTGATGATACCAACTTCATCTTTTCAGAACAGTATAGCGGTCTGTTGAATTATGTTCACAAGTTTGACAAAATGGGTGTCTTCAAAATGGGCATAGTCGGAGCACTCTCTAATGTTGGATTTCATGGTTCAAATAATATCACAGGAATGCCTCGAGCACGCAGAACTTTGGATGCAAGCAACTCATTTATGTTAATTTTCGGCTCTTGGAAATATACGAAAGGTGGTTTTACAAACGAGCTATCTGGCCGGTTTATGCTGTCTGATTACAGCTACAACAACTGGAATGGATATCTTTTCCGATCCACCGATAATACAGGATATATTGATGACAAGATTGCGTTTACCTTTAAAAAACATCACACTCTTTTTGCAAAGTTATCTATTCGCGGCGGACTTTTTGATATTAACTCAACACGCAGTTTGCTGCCACTTAATGGCGAATCAGCTTTGCAATTCCAAAGCGGTGAAACCTTCGATAATTCAGACAATCAGAAGTATGGCCATTTGACACTGTCTGGTGGATATACATTTGATTGGAAGGGACTCCGAATAGAGCCAACACTGTTGATGCTCGCAGATTTTCACAACAAAGAATACTCTGACATCTGGCTTGATCCTCGCCTTACTATCTCCTATACCATTAAAGAGAAGGCAAAGATTTATGCTGGCGGTGGACTCTACTCAGCAATGCCACAGTACGATATCAACTCTCATACATGGGGCGTTGAAACACTAACTATGGAACATGCTATTCATGGATTGCTTGGCTTTAGCTATCAAGGCCCAAACTATTCTGCTCGAATTGAAGGATTTGTCCGTTCATACTTTAATGTTATTGCAAGAACTCCTGGCGACATCAGCAACTACAACAATGAGGGTGAAGCAATTGCAGCCGGTGGATTACTTGAGATTATCTATCGCTATAAAAAGAAGTTGATTACCAAATTTGATTTGACTGTTGCCTATGCTCGCCGCAAAAACTTCTCCTCCGAAGAGTGGAGAAAAGATGACGGTGATATTCCTATAACAATGGGGTTTTCAACCAAATATACACCACTAAAACCATTTACAATGGGGCTGTCATATCACCTCTCTTCTGGGCGACCCTACACCGAAATCGTGGGAAGCACCTACTATCCATCATTTGAACTTCGCTTGCCTATTTACAGCAATGAGACAAATGCAAAACGGTTGGGCTATGTTCATCTGCTCCAAGCTGACGCAACATACACATTCTTCTTGAAGAAGGGATTTACCCTTGGACTTTCAGCGATGGTTAAGACAGGATTTGGAAGTGAAGTAGATCGAGCATACTCCTCGAATTACAGCCAATCATTTTCACTTAGTGCGATTCCGGTGGTTACAACACTTGGGATTTCCGGTACATTTTAGAAGGAGATAAACATGAAAAAGATAGTGATTTTACTCTTATTTGCACTCTCTCTGTTTGGGTGCTCATCAGATTCGTTTGATACACCACGAAAGCTAGTAGAGCCACAGATTCTTGGAGTACAATTGACATCACCCCTGCCTGCAGTTGGTGAGACACTTCACGTAAAACTAGCACTCTATCCAGGAACAAACCCCAGTGACAATTTAGCTATCCTCTGGAACATCAATAATCTTACCACTGTTGGAGAGAGTTCATTTGCCCTCGATTTATCCGCTGATTCTATCAAAACCCTCTTAACAGCCGCTGAACAGAAAGAGTTAAGTAGCAAAGGAGAAGTTCACCTCCTCTTAACAGCAGCTCTTGTTGATCGTTACACAGAGGAAAACAGAGAAACAACGATTGAAATTCCGTTTACACTGACAAGCACAGTGGACAGTAACCGTGAGGAAAACCCCATTCTCAGCTCTGTTGAGTGCGATGAATTCGCACCAGATAATAAACCTGGAGAGATAACACACTACACCATTCCTCTTGCCACAAAAAAAGTGGTATTTGTTGCTGAAATAGAGTCCGTTGAAGACGACTCAGATTCACGCATCCTCTTTTTAGATTGGAATATTGGATGGAGTCAGAATAGCGAGACATTTCCCGATTTTGAGAGGAATAGCAACAAAATTACCCTCTATCCTCCTCAAGACAATGCCGCATTTAATGGAGGAGATGTAACACTCTTCACCCTCGTAAGAACAAATCCTGCCTACTCACACCCAATTCTCTTTGAATTTGAAGAGATTCATATAACTTTTCAATAAACAGTGAAACACTCGATGTTTGATATTCCTGCATCATCAAAAGAGATGAAAGCTCTTGGATGGGAGCAACTTGATATTATTATCGTCTCTGGAGACGCTTTTGTTGATCACTACTCATTTGGCACTGCCCTCATCGCACGACTTTTGCGTTCAAAAGGATATCGTGTTGGTGTAATTCCGCAGCCAGACCCCCTGAGCAACACTATTGCAGAGCTTGGAGAACCAAAGCTTTTTTGGGGAGTAACATCAGGTGTTGTTGACTCTATGGTCTCTAACTATACCGCTCTTTTGAAAAAAAGACGCAGTGATGACTTTACGCCTGGTGGCAAAAACAGTAAACGACCAGATCGTGCAGTCATTGCCTATACGCAGGCAATAAAGCGATTGTTCAAAGGAAGTCAAGTGCCAATCATCCTTGGAGGCATCGAGGCAAGCCTTCGTCGCGTTGCTCACTATGATTTTTGGAGTGATTCTGTCCGGCGAAGTATTCTTTTTGATGCAAAAGCAGACTATCTCGTCTATGGAATGGCAGAAAAAAGCATTGTTGAGATTGCAAAATTGCTTGTGAAAAAAGAGTCAATAACAGCAGTGCGAGGAATCTGTTATCTCTCGTCAGAACCACGAGATGATGCAATTACAATCGACTCATTTGAAACAGTAAAAGATGACAAACAGTTGTATGGGAACGCTTTTAAACAGTGGTATTTTGAACAAGATAGTGTCAGTGGAAACCCCGTGCAACAGCAGCATGGAAATCGGTGGCTCATACACAATGCCCCATCCCCACCACTTGCCATTGAAGATATGGATAGAATCCACTCACTTCCATTCACTCGGAACGCCCATCCAATCCATGCAAACCAAGGTGAAATCAGAGCTTTGCAGACGATTCAGTTCTCAATAACAACCCACAGAGGGTGTTATGGCGAGTGCACATTTTGCGCAATTGCACTCCACCAAGGCCGGCTCGTTCAGTGGCGTTCACATAAAAATGTGGTAAAAGAGGCAAAAAAGATGGTGAAACACCCTCAATTTAGAGGTGTTATCACTGATGTCGGTGGACCATCGCTTAATATGTATGGTTTTGAATGCGATAAAAAGAAAAAGAGTGGCGCATGCAAAGATAAGCGGTGCATCTATCCTGAGGTTTGTTCTCTGCTCAATGTTAGTCATAAACCACAGCAAACACTGCTCGAAGAGATTCGGAAAATTCCTGAGGTCAAACATCTTTTTGTTGCAAGTGGAATGCGATATGATATGGTTTTATATGACAAGAAGCATGGTCTTCCATACTTGCAAAACCTTGTTCAGCACCATATTTCAGGGCAGATGAAGATAGCTCCCGAACATGTGGATAGTGCGGTTCTTGACGCGATGGGGAAACCTCCCGTTGAGATTCTTGAGCAGTTTCGCAAACTTTATAAACGAGTGAACAATGAAAAGGGAAAAAGGCAGTTTTTGACCTACTATCTGATTGCGGCACACCCTGGCTCAACAGACCAGTCAATGAAAAATCTCAAGCACTATATCAGCAAGAATATTGGTGTTGTTCCCGAACAAATTCAAGTATTCACGCCAACTCCTCTGACTGTTGCTACAACAATGTATTGGACTGGGTGGGATCCATTCACAGGGGAAGAGATTTTTATAGAGCGCTCACTCAAAGGTAAACGCAGACAAAAAGAGCTTGTGCAAGGACGAATAAAGAGTCATAAGAAATAACTACACAGGGGGAAGAACACAATGGGCTGGTTTGGAAAAATCGTTGGTGGGGGAATTGGATTTATGGTTGGTGGACCACTTGGTGCAATGGCGGGAGCTGCCCTTGGCCACACAATCATCGACCGAAACTCGAACAATCTCTCTTCACAAGAAGAGGCACAAACACAATACTTTGTGGCATTCATGTCAATGCTTGGAAAGATGGCAAAAGCAGATGGGGTCGTTACTAAAGATGAAATAGAGGTGGTAAACAACCTATTAACACAGGGTTTTGAACTGGAGGGAGAGGCATTACAGTTTGCAAGAAATCTATTTAAAGAGGCAAAAGATAGTGCGCACTCTTTTGAAGATTTTGCCACAAATTTCACTCAAGTCACCGAAAATAATCAAGAACAACGAGAGTTTATGTTAGATATGCTCTTCAATGTTGCTCAAGCTGATGGGAAACTGCATCCAAGAGAGCTCGATTTGTTAAAAAGTGCTCAGCAGATTTTTTCCCTTTCTGATTCACTCTTTACAACATTACAAGAACGCTACTTTCCTGCATCAATGTCGGGCAAATACTATGCTATTTTGCAATGTTCTGAACAAGATTCAGATACAACAATAAAAAAACAGTATCGAAAATTGGTATCAGAATATCATCCTGATAAAATCATAGCAAAAGGGCTTCCTGACGAATTTATAAGTTTTGCCAACAAAAAATTCCAAGAAATTCAAGAAGCGTATGATACTATCAAAGAAATTAGAAAATTTTAGAACCAGAGTCTATAATGGATTTGCCAGATGATGACGCTACTTTTGATATTATGAGCAGAGAGGAAAAGATGGAGACACTCAGAGAATTTTTCACAAAAGAAGATGAACAATCAATTTTATCTGCTATTCAGAAAGCTGAACTCAAAACATCAGGAGAGGTCCGAGTTCGTATTGAGAAAAGTGCGGAGAAAGATGCAATGGCAGTTGCAAGAAAGGCTTTTGAATTTCTTGGAATGCGTGATACGGAACTCCATAATGGAATTTTGTTTGTTCTGACGCTTGAAGATAGGACATTTACGATTCTTGGTGATGACGGTATCAACCAAAAGGTTCCAGACGATTTCTGGGAAAGTGTCAAAAATATTGTATTGGAGCATTTTCGGGAAGGCTCTTTTGCAGCAGGGTTGGCGGAAGGTATTATTCTTGCTGGTCAACAGCTTGCTGAATTTTTTCCATACCAAGAAGGGGATATAAATGAGTTACCTGATGCGATTTCATATGCAGACGAAGATAAAGCGGAGGTGAAATCATGAGGAAGATTTTTATCTTACTTGCTGTTTTATTTCTCTTATTACCACTTTCTGGGGAAATCGGGTACCCAACACCAAAAGATGACTATGTCAATGATTACGCTGATGTTCTTAGTCAGGCCGATGCCGATGCAATTCATAAAATGTTTGAAGATCTTGAGCATCAGACAGGGATAGAGGCGGTGGTTATCACAATCGATTCTATGGATAACTATGATACAGAAGACAGCACCATTGAAGAGTTTTCCACCCACCTATTTAACAGATGGGGCATTGGACACAAAAGGGATAATAATGGAGTTCTCATTTTGGTTGCGGTTAAGGACCGAAAGTGTCGAATAGAGCTTGGACAAGGATATGGAAGACGATATGATTCAGTGATGAAACAGGTTATTGATGAAAAAATGATTCCCCATTTTAAAACAGATGAATACAGTCGAGGAATATATGAAGGCTCTCAGGCTGTTGTCCTAAAAATAACAAAAAAAGTCTCGTGGTTCTCATTTTACAAGTGGCATCTTTTGCTTGGCGTTCTTATCATTGTCTGTATCTTTGCTGGTTTTTCTATGATGAAATCGGGGAAAACAGGATGGGGATGGGCCTTTTTTGCCGCAGCAGGTGTTTTGCTCTTTTTCCTTATACGAATGTTAGCACGCGGAAAGGGTAGCAGCGGTTTTGGGGGAGGTAGTTCTTTTGGTGGTGGAGCAAGCGGAAGTTGGTAATCAAATGAACCAAATTGCCATCCAGTACTACACCTCAGAAATTGGAGAACTTATCATCGGCTCGTTTGATAACAAGCTCTGTTTGCTTGATTTTCGCCATCGAAAAACGAGGGCAGCTGTTGATAACAGAATAAAAAGGGGACTCAAAGCAGAGTTTGTAGAGAAACAAACGGAAATCATTGAAATCACAAAAAAACAGATTGGCGAATACCTTGCAGGAACGAGGAGAGTGTTTGATATTCCTCTGTTAATGGCCGGCACAGAATTCCAAAAAAGTGTCTGGTCAACGCTCATGCAATTCCCGTATGGAGCTACCGCAACATATTTACAGGTGGCACAAGAAATCAATAACGAAAAGGCGGTCAGAGCTGTTGCAAATGCAACAGGAGCAAACGCACTTGGCTTGATTGTTCCGTGTCATCGCATCATTGGCAGTAATGGAAAGCTTGTTGGATATGCGGGTGGCTTAGCGGTGAAACAACGGCTTCTTGAGCTTGAAACGCCATCGTCCTACTTGTAGAGACGACCAATTTGGACAGGATGAATAATAAAAAGGGGTACTTATGAAAACACTAGCAATAATTCTTTTTCTAATACTATCAACTCTGTTTACGCCGATTTATGCACAATCAAAAAGACCTGAATTTGAAGTAGGTGTCGGAATAACATCATCTATGAATGGAGGTGTTATGACAATGATCCCAGCTAGTCTATTATTGCATATGGAGGTAAATTATCTGCATTTACTTTTTTCTCTCAACACATCTTTCTTTTTTTTAAGGGATCTTGGTGACAATGGGTATAATAAGATTTCCGCAGAAATTAATTTTTCCACAGGGTATATTAAGAACTTCTCAAAAAGTAAAAAGAAAGATTTAAATCTTATGCTTGATGGAAATATGATATTTTATCAAGGAGAGGGTCAAGCGATGGGAAATGATGGGTATCCCTACACATCACGAACCTTTTCAATTGGTCCCGGAGTGGGTTTTAAATATATAAATAGACGAACAAAAAATGCTCACTTTTTTATCGCATTAAAAGGCGTTTTCCATGTTATTCTTGTTCAGCAGTATATAGGCAATCTTATCTATGACGAAGATGGTTACTCTCTTGGATTCAGTTATTCATTTTATATCTATTCTGGAATGCTTTTTTAGTTTTACGGTGGCTGGATCTTCGTTGACCGGAAGTATCAGGTCGCCACATTTTTTTGTAGGGGCGATCCCTATGTGGTCGCCCTTTTTGTATGCAAATCAGTACGGCTGACAAGGATAGATGTGATTTAAGGCGCAGGACTGTGAACAAGCGAAGATGTAGTTCAGCTACATCGAGTACAGTGAGACAGGCTAGCAACGCAGAAGCGCACTATCCTTGTCAGTCGGATAATTCGTGCAGGAAGAAACCAAGCTCCCTCGACGCCTCCAAAATCCTCGCATCAGTTGATTTCCCTTGACCATGGCCAGCCTTTGTCTCAATCCAAAGTAGAATTGGATTAGTAGAACCAGTCGCCCACTGAAGTTCAGCGGCCATCTTCTTGGCGTGAAGCGGATGAACTCGCGAGTCGTGTTCACCAGCAGTAAGCAGAGCTGATGGATATTTGAAACCTTTTTTTACATTGTGGTATGGAGAGTACTTATTGATATAGTTAAACTGCTCTTCGTCTTCACTTGAGCCATATTCGCTGACCCAGTAACGACCGATAAGGAATTTGTGAAAGCGTAACATATCAAGAAGGGGAACAGCAACAAGAGCTACTCTAAACCGCTCTGGAAATTGCACCATCATCGCTCCCGTGAGGAGTCCGCCGTTGCTTCCGCCCCAGATGGCCAGTTTTTTGGGATTTGTCCACTTCTCAGCAGAAAGATAGCTCATTGCTGCACCAAAATCATCAAAAACATTCTGTTTTTTGAGCAACATGCCAGCTTGGTGCCACTTTTCGCCATATTCACCGCCACCACGAATGTTTGCAATTGCTAAAATACCGCCACTGTTTATCCATACCGCATTTGTGCTGGAAAAATAGAGTGGATAAGAGACATTAAATCCGCCGTATCCCTTTAGAATCATTGGATTTGAGC
Organism: bacterium; assembly: GCA_023145475.1. GTDB lineage: Bacteria > UBP6 > UBA1177 > UBA1177 > JAGLDR01 > JAGLDR01. The sequence continues at coordinate 4,414 of JAGLDR010000154.1, read as the reverse complement.
CATCTCTTTTGACACCTTTTTTATGAATGATAAACATCGGTACTTTTGTGCCATCTTTTGATGGAACGAAGACTTGAGTTGTCACGATATCATCTGTTTTGACATCAACTTTTGCCTGCCAAAATTTTGCAAGCGTTGTTCCATCATATTTGAAAATAGCAGGAGGATATCCATAGCTAGAGAAGGATATAAACGCCTCTTTTTCACTCCCTTCGCCACTTACGGAATGAACACTTCCAAGTGTTGGAAGTTCAATCTCTTTTTTGTTGCTCCCATCGAGTGCAAAAGAGAAGAGATGAGAGGCAACATCGTGCATATAACTGACCAATATAGTGTTATTTGAAAGGACAAAAGAGTCAATAACATCTGTTTCATGAGCGGGTATAAGTTCTTTCATTTCTGCTGTTTTTGGATTGGCAGTCATGATTTTCCAGTTTAGTGCACCATCTTTGGCTGTCTTCAGATAAACAACACCATTGTAGATGCCACCTTCCCAAATGTCATCATAGTTATCAACCAAAATGGTTGTTTTCTTAGTAACAATATCATAAACCCACAACTTTGCCTTTCCACTCGAGCCTTTGTACTCTGTGAGAAGAAGCCATTTGCCCTCATTTCCAATTGTGGAGACCAAAATAGCCTCTTTGAGTGCAGCTTTCTGAATGATGACATCTTTTTCTGGATTGTCGCCCATTTTGTGAAAACGAATCGATTGATCAACATCAATCTCTTTTGGATCTTTTCCATCTAACTTGCGGGTATAGAAAAAGCCGCTCTCATCAGGCATCCATCCAACAGAGGCGTAACGACAGCCACTTATTGGTGTATCAACTGCGGTACCATCGGCTGTTTTCATGATGTGAAGTACCGACTGCTCTGAACCGTTTTCTGAAAGTCCATAGGCAATAAAATTTCCTTTTGGTGAAACATACCACCAATCCATTGCGGTGGTACCCTCTTTGTTGATGCTGTTCAAGTCAATCAACGCTCGCTCTTTTCCGTCATTTATATAGAGAACAGGTTGATTTTGCAGACCTTTTGTCATACGATAAAACAACTTTTCACCACGAGCAACAGGAACTTTCATCTTATCATAGTTCCAGATTTTTTTCAGATCTTCTGCAAACTTTTTTGTCTGTGGATAGGCGTCAATTGTCTGTGCGGTCAACTTATTTTGCGCTGCTGTCCATTTCTTAACTTCTGGATCGTCATTATTTTCAAGCCAGCGATAAGGATCGGCAACTTTTGTGCCAAAATAGGTATCAACAACCTCGCCTCTTTTTGCCGCAGGATAGACAACTTTTGGTCTGATAACGGGAGCGCTCTTCTTTTCAATAACCTTTTTTTGTACTGGAGCGACCTTTTGCACAGGTGCCACTTTTTTTGTAGGTGCTTCGGCAGTTTTTTGACTACACGAAACGATAGCAAAGAGAAGTGCCAGCGATATAACGATAAATTTTTTCATGATATCCTCAGGTGTAAATTATTTGATTTGTTCATTTATTTTAATAAGTAGAGCTGCTGCAAACGCAATGTTTTCTAATGCAACCCACTCCCGTTGTGAGTGGAAATTTACGCCGCCAGCAAAGATATTTGGGCAGGGAAGTCCCATAAAACTGAGTCGTGCGCCATCGGTTCCCCCACGAATTGGGTGAATCTCCGCTTCTGTATTCAACTCTTTAAATGCCTCTTCGATGTAGTTTACAATATAATAGGCATCTTTGAGAACGGAGTGCATATTTCGGTAGGACTCCTCAAATTTCACCTCTATTTTCAGTTTGTCATTTTCCGAGCGAAGTTCGTCAACGAGAGTATTGATAATATCTTTTTCCATCTCAATATCTTTAATGTCAAAACTTCTTAAAATCATAGATACCGTAACATTCTCAGCATTTCCACGAATATCAAGTGGATGGATAAATGGCTCTCTATTTTCAGTCGTTTCTGGTGCCATATTTTTTGGCAGTCTATCACAAAATGCGCCAGCATAACGCATCGCATTTACCATACGATCTTTTGCGTATCCAGGATGAATAGAGACACCAGTAAAGGTTACCGTTGCAGAAAACGCATCAAAGTTTTCATAATTTATTTCGTTTGGAAAGCCACCGTCAATGGTGTATGCAAAGTCTGCGTTAACTTTTTCAAGATTGATAAAGTCAACACCTTTTCCAATCTCTTCATCGGGGGTAAAGCAGATTGAAATATAGGGATGTTTCAGTTCTGGATGTGCTTTAAACCACTTCAACATCGCCATAATTGCGGTGATTCCGGCCTTGTCGTCGGCACCAAGTAGAGTTGTTCCATCTGAAGTGATAATAGTGTCACCTTTACACTCAAGAAGCTGTGGAGAGTCTTTTGGATCGATAACAATATTATCTTTCAAAACGATGGCGGAACCATCATAATTTTCATGAATTTGTGGTTTAACACCATTGCCCGCACAATCGGTTGCAACATCCATGTGGGCCAAAAAAGCGACCTTTTTGTCTGAGCCGTTGTTGGCTGCTAAGTGGGCGTATACATAACCGTATTCGTCCATTTCAACATCTGCAAGACCGAGTTCCGTAAGCTCTTTCACCAGCTGTCTTCCTAAATCCTTCTCTTTTTCTGAGCTGGGGAATGTCTTACTTTCTGGATCTGCCTGTGTGTCAATTTTGACATAACGGGTAAACATCTCAAGAAAATCAACTCCGTCCAGCATCTTTTTAACTAATTCGTGTCTTTTCATAGCGTACTCCTTATTTGTTAAATAATGACTTCATAATCATATAAAAATGTACTAAATCCTCTGCTCCTGTCAACTCTCTTGTGCTGTGCATCGCAAGCATTGGAATGCCTGCATCGACTGTTGCAATGCCAAGTGCGGCAGATGAGATTGGTCCAATGGTGCTTCCTGATGGCATATCGCTTCGGTTGATTGCGTATTGGATTGGCACACCTGCATCATCAGCCCACTGACGGAAAAGCTCAGTTGTTATCGCTGTTGTGGCATACCGAAATGTTGCACTCTGTTTGATAACGGGGCCACCATTGATAAGTGGTGCATAATCAGGATCATGTTTCTCTTTGAATGAAGGATGCAAGGCGTGTGCGCCGTCGGCTGACAGGAGCATACTTTTTGCAATCGCCCGATAAAAATCCTCTCTGCTTCCACCGGATGATATGACCACTCTTTCAAGCAGTGTCGCCATCAGTGGTGAATCTGCGCCCATTGCCGTTCTGCTGCCGATTTCTTCGTTGTCAAACAGAAGAATAACCTGTGTTTTTGCGATAGGTTTTGCCTCAATAAGTGCTTTGAGTGCGCCATGGCAACTTGCAAGATTATCTAAGCGAGAGACGGTTACAAGCCGTTTATCTGGTGAGATGGTTCCCGTTTGCGTGTCAAACAGATAGAGGTCAAGTGCGCCGATTTCATCTATCTTAACGCCACACTGTTTTGCGACCGCTTTTGAAAGGATATTTTTTGTGCCTGGCTTAACGCCTTTCACCGATAAAACAGCTTTCAGGTGTGTCTGCTTATTATATTCAAATCCTTTGTTTACCTCACGATTGAGGTGAATTGCAGGATTAGGGATTGTTGCAGCAACATCGTTAAGAACAATCGCTTCACTCTTCCATCCGCTTTTTCTTTTCACGACAACTCGTCCTGCAACACCGAGATCTCTATCAAGCCATGACGAGATAATTGGTCCGCCATACATTTCGGTGGTGATCATGGTTAGACCGGCAACGAGATGTTCGGAGTGTTGTTTTAGTTTGAATGAGGGGCTGTCTGTATGCGCTCCAATGCAGGAAAAGCCCGCCTCGAATGGTAACTCTGTTCCCACACGAAAGGCGACAAGTGACGAATCATTTCGTGTTATGAAATAGGTTCCACCTGGTTTGAATTTCCAATGATTTTCTTCGTTAAGTTCTTTGAAACCCTCTTTTTTCAACATTTTCTTTGCGTTTAAAACAGCTTGAAACGATGTTGGAGAGCTGTCGATGAAATTGATAAGATCTTGGGAAAATTTTTCACTCTTTTGTGCGGTAACCATGGATAACACCTCTTATATAAAGTTTATGATTTTAAAAATAGTGTCCACGCCAGACTCCTTTCAAGCGATGAATCTTCATCATGCAGAAGAGAGTAGCATAAACGGATGATAAATGCACAGAATTTCAGAGGATTATTTAGAATCTTTTATTCTTCTATGTAAATCGGACGGAACAATGAAAAGAAAACTCTTCCGATCCTTTACTTTCACTAATAATTCGTATGTATCAGAGAGCTCTAATAAATCTTTCCGAGCAGTTTGATATACAATATTATGCATGTTTTTATATTCTTGAATTGTGTAGATAGCGCCTGGTGATTTCAGCGCAGACTTTAATAATGTCAATTGTCGTATGTTTAATTTGTTAGCTAATT
>JAGLDR010000153.1 GCA_023145475.1 bacterium | reverse complement strand
CATTCGGGGCTTAATCAAAAGTTTATCTTTTCTGGAAAGCATGCTGTTATTATTCGGAATACCTTTGAATACCGTCTGATGGGTGCGGGATATGAGCCTGACTATTTTGATGAGTTTTATGATGTTCAACGCTATCGCTATCAACAAAAGTATTCAAAATTGAGTGATGCTGTTTCACGCTCTGCTGCTGGTGGCTCTCTCTCTCATGGGTTGATGACTTCGATTGGTGTTGATGTTGATGAGTCTTTCTCGATTGTTGCGCGTTATCGGTGGCGACAAGTCGATTCGTTGGCTCGCACGCTTAATCGGCATGATTTTTCTGTTAACCTCTTTTTTCGTCATCCAAAGTGGGTTGAATTTAAGGTGGGTTTTTCAAGAAATATGGTGGCTGGAGAGGAGTTTTTTACCTTTGATTCTAATGCCCTTTTACTTGATGCTTCACTGAAAGTATATATAATGCCTCGAATACTGGCAGTGAAAACGACGGCGTTAACCTCATGGACTCATCAGACGGTTCTTGAGAATGGTGCTTCGTTTCAACGGCCACGCGAGCATATGGATTATGCCCTGATTGTATGGGGGGAGTTACACTTCGACTGATGAGAAAGAATCTACTTTTTATCACTCTTTTGTTGCTGTTTGCCGTTTTGCCGGCGGATAAGATATCTGAGAATGATAGAGATGATATGTCTCTGCTGATTACCTCGTTGACTGGCTCTGCTGCATCTGTCGCACTGAAAGAGGTGAAGGTGTGGCCAGGAAAAGACTCGATTCGTGTTGCGCTCTATCCTGAAACTGAGGTCCATTTTAAGTATAATCTGCTTCCTGGAAAGAGGGAAGATCGTATCTATATTGATTTGCTGAATACGACTGCGACAAAAGAGGTGCTTCCAAAGATAAAGTCAACTCCGTTTTTGAAGGCTGTGCGACTCGGACAGCGGGGAAATGGTGTGCGAATTGTTCTTGATAGCGGAAAAGTTGAGAAATATAATGTGATGGTAATGGCTGAGCCATACCGCATTGTCATTGATTACTATGGAAAAAGAGAGAAGAAAGCTCCTCCTGTTGTAGCTAAAACAGAGAAGCGTTCGAAAAAGATTATAAAAAAGAGCAAAAAAAGTGAGAAGAAATCGCAAAAACCATTTATCTTGGTCATTGATCCTGGACATGGCGGCAAAGATCCTGGTGCGAGCAGGGCAGGTGTTAGGGAGAAGGATATTGTTCTTCGGCTTGCTAAGATTCTCAAGAGAAGAAGCAGCAAAATGAAGGGGTTGAAGGTTATTTTGACTCGGAATAAAGATATTTTTCTTCCTCTTGAAGAGCGTGCCGCGATGGCAAATGCTCAAGAGGGCGATCTTTTTATCAGCCTTCATGCAAATGCGTTTAGATTGCCAGCTATTAACGGTGTTGAGGTCTATCATCTGGATAATCACCGGAGTAATTACACTGATAAATTGGCGATGGTTGAGAATAAGCTGACTAATACCAACTCGTTGCTTAACACCATTCTAGTTGATATGACGATGAGTTTTTATGTGAATGACAGCCTTCACTATGCCACTGCAATTGGACTTGGACTGAAAAAGCAGCTTAAAAGCTATAAAACAAAGGTCAGAGGATACAAAAAGGGTGCGCTTTTTTATGTGCTTATTGGTTCACGAATGCCATCACTCCTTGTTGAGGTTGGTTTTCTGAGCAACGATAGAGAACGCAAACTTTTACAGCAGAAGAAATATCTCAATGAGATAGCAGATTCTATACTTGATGGTGTCGAAAAGATGCGGCACAGCAAAAAATTGAGTTCACACAGATAGATTATCTCTTTTTTAACAATGCCCACAAAAAGAATGGACCGCCAGCGAGTGCGGTAATGACCCCAACGGGAATCTGCTCTGGTTGCAAAAGGGTGCGGGCAAAGGTGTCGGAAAGGACTAACATAATGCCACCAAGAAGTGCCGCGCCTGGAATAAGAAAGATGTGCCGCCCTCCCCCAAATCGTCTGAAAATATGTGGTGCGATAAGTCCGACAAAGCCAATTGGTCCAACAAAAGAGATGAGCAGAGCAACAGTAAATGAGACGACAATAAAAAGAAGGTGTATAAGTGATGAGACGGCAACACCACGGCTGTGTGCAAAATCTGAGCCGAGTGAGAGCAGATCAAGCTCTCTATGCAGGCCGATTACCACAAAGAAGAGAAGAAGAGCAGCAACAGAGAGAATAATGCCCGGTCGATATGAGACAACATCAAGACTTCCCATCACCCACTGCATCATTTGTGCCGATTGATAACGATCTGCAACATAGTGTAAAAACAGGACAATTCCGCCTGAGCTGATTTGAATGGCAACGCCTGCCAAGATTAAAATCGCTGGGTCAATCCGCTTCATCCGAGTCGATGCGATATAGATGATTGCCATTGGAATCATCGCGCCACCAAAGGCAAAAAGCGGCTGATAGAGCCATGGAAGTGATAAGAGGATGGCAAGAGCTGCGCCAACGCCTGCGCCACCACTCACACCAAGAGTGTATGGTGATGCTAAATCATTCCGGTATATTGATTGAAATACGACACCACTGATTGCGAGAATTGCGCCACCAACAAAGCCAACTAAGACGCGCGGAAAGCGAATGTGCCAAAATATTTTATAGAGCACTGGCTCTTGCTCAGATATAAACGGAGATATTGAGGAGATTCCGACCATTGGGGCAACAAAAAAGAGCGCCACAGCGAGAGCAAGCAAGATGGTAAGGAGCCGTGTGCTTTTATTCACTCTTTTTGCCTCCAGGAAAGACCATGATATTGCCTGAATCATCGGTTAGGACGGAGAATGAGATGCCAAAAAGTTGTTCGAGCAGTGAAGAGTTCGCAACCGATTGAGGCGTGCCTTCAAAGAAGAGTTTTCCCTCTTTGAGAAGAATAATAGAGTCGCTGTATCGCACTGCTGCGGTAATATCGTGGGTTACGATGAGGACGCTTTTATTATCGTGCTGTGAGATATCTTTTGCAAGCTGATAGAGTTGGTGGCTGTGAAATGGATCAAGATTTGATGCGGGCTCGTCCATAATAATGAGCGGTGTCTCTTGGGCGAGTGCGGCTGCAATTGCTGCCATCTGCCGCTCTCCGCCACTGAGTGATGCCACCACCCTCTCTTTTAATGCTAAAATACCTGCTTTTTCAAGCGAGTTATTCACCACATCTCTATCTCTTGAGGAGAGTGGTTGCCAGTTGTTCAGCCATGGATAGCGACTGAGTGAGACAAACTCCTCAACACTCATTGATTGAGAGAGAGGGATATCTTGAGGAACATAACTGATATGACGAGCAAGCTCTTGAGATGTCAGTGTGCGAATGTCAGTGCCATCAAGTGAGATGCTTCCCGTCCACTCATCAATAAGTCGCAGAATTGAGCGAGCAAGTGAGGTTTTTCCCGCACCATTTGGTCCAATAATTGTCGTTACAGCTCCAGAGGGAATTGTTGCTGAAAACCGACGAAGAATGGGTTTGTCATTAATTTGCCATGCTAGATTCTTAATCTCTATCACTTTTGCCTCCCTCTATTTGTATGTTACCTCTCAACTGATAATGTGCAATTTTTATGGCTCTGTTCGTGAATTTGAACCACCTTTTTTCTGTGTACGATTTTATCTCAAAAAAATTCATTTATCTCAGAAAAATTGTATAATCCCCCTGTCGTAAACGATTTTAGGGGAGAAGTTTTATGGTTAAGTTTAACAAGAGAAGATGTGAAAGATGTGGTGAGTTGAAAAGTGATTCAGAATCTTTTGAGCGCCGATTTATCTATTCATTTAATGAAGTTTTGTGTAATGAATGTCTTCACTCACTTGTTGAGAAAGGGCAGATTATTGAGAAAAAAGGTGAAGATGGCAATGCAATCTATCTCCAAAATATTGAGCATATCTATAAAAGATTAGTAGAGCTTGACGAAGATAACGAAAAGCTTCGTGAACAAATTTATAAGAATCAAAAGATGCTTAAACGCCTTGAGAAGATTAGAGATTTTGTTGAGATGGATGTCTCAAACAGAGAGATTTAGGGAAAAATATCTTTTGTATTAGGACTTTTTCGTCCTCAATCAACTTGAGCCCCTTGACTTTTGTGAAGTCGTGTCTATTTAACAGCGATGTGGCTATGAATAGTAGTCGTTGATATTTGTATAACTGGGAGGAAATGAAGATGTTGAGAACAAATTTGAAGCACCTTAATTCAGATGAAGAGTTGCAAAGTTTTATCAAAGAGAACGAGAATGTAATGATTTGTTGTGGAAGAATGGGACCAATGTGTATTCCTGTGTATGGTGCGATGGAACAACTTGAAAAGAATGAAGAATATAGCGCTGTAAAGTTTGCTGATTTGGACTTTGATGTTCCTGCTGCTAATTTTATCAGATTGCATCCAGCATGCAGAATGTTTACGGGACTTCCCTTCACTATCTATTTCAAAAATGGTGAAGTAACAAAGGCAACAAGCAGTATTCAGACCAAAAAACAGGTTTCAGGTGTTCTTGATGAGGTATTTAAATAATGTCTGAGGCAAAACGCTTTGATGCCATTATTTTAGGAGCAGGTCCCGCCGGTTTATCCGCTGGGATCTATCTCTCTCGTGCTAAAAAGAGTGTGGTCATTCTTGATACTGGCATTGCTGGTGGAGCTCCTATTCTGACGACCGAAATCGCAAACTATCCTGGTGTAAAAGATGCACTTGGGTATGAGCTTGCATTTATAATGAAAGATCAGGCAACAACATTTGGCTGTGAAATTGTTGATAATGTTGAAATCTCTTCGCTTTCGTTGAAAGATGAGCAAAAAGAGGTGGTAACCGATGAAGGCACTTTTGTTGCTCCTGTTGTTATTATTGCAACAGGTGGCGTTCCTCGGACGCTAAATATTTCAGGCGAGAAAGAGTTTAACAGCAGAGGGATTTCATATTGTGCCACTTGTGATGGTGATTTTTTTACTGGCAAAGATATTGTGGTTGTTGGTGGGGGAAATTCAGCACTTGAAGAGGCTGTTGCACTAACTGCGTATGCATCCTCTGTAACAATTCTCCACGAATTTGACCATTTTCAGGCATTTAAAAGTGCGATTGTTGATGCAGAAAAGAATGAAAAAATCCAATTTATCATGGACTGCAAAATAGAGTCGTTTGAGGGAGATGAGTCACTAAAAGGGGTGAAAATCTCGGATAATAAAACAGGTCAGTCACGAGTTGTTCCCGTAACTGGCGCGTTTATCTTTATTGGCTATTTGCCAAACAGTGCACTGTTCAAAGATGTGGTTACCCTTTCAGAGCGTGAAGAGATTGTTGCAGATGAGGCAATGAATACAGGCGTTTCTGGACTGTTTGTTGCCGGTGATGTAAGGCAAAAACGGTATCGTCAAGTAACGACAGCAGTTGCTGATGGAACCATTGCGGCACTTTCTGCCCTTGAGTTTATTGAGAGATAAGCTTTTTCTTTAAAAGAGATTCAGATAACCTTCGTTTCGAGCCACTTTTCTCGTTTATATAACCAAAAGAAGATTGCCCACGAAATAAACATAGAGGCGGCAATAACAAGCCATATGCCTGTTGGTCCCATTCCAAAGTGGACGCCAAAGAGCCACCCAAGAGGTACTCGGATAAGTACCATCGGCATAGTGATGAAAAAACTTGGCCAGGTGTATCCAGCGCCAGAAAATGCACCATCTTCCAGCAAAATCAAGACAGATTGAAATGCTTCGACAACCAGAACAATGCGAACATAGTTAGAGACTTCTGCAATAAGACGAGGGTCATCGGTAAAAACTGCGGCAATCTGGTTTGAAAAAAGTATAGCAACCAGAGAGTAGAGGGTAATGGCAAAGGCTGATGTTTTCATAGCAAAACGGAGACCTATTTTTACCCTGTCTTTTCTGTGTGCGCCTAAGTTTCGTCCAGTAAATGTCGCAACAGCAGAGGCAAAACCCATAGAGAAGAAATAGGCGATTGACTCTATTTTATGCCCGACACCCATCGCTGCGACAGGAATAGTGCCAAAAATGGCGGCTACTTTGGCAATAAAGAAATAGATAAGGCTGAAAAAGAGCCCAGCAAGTGCCAGTGGATAGCCAATTTTTAGATAGTTTTTAATAGGAATGATAATGGTATTTCTACTTTTGCTGAAGTGATTATTGCGGAAAAGTGCCCACAAGAAAAGTGATGAGGTCAAAGCGTAACTTATCAGTGTTGCAACGGCTGCCCCTTGTATTCCTAGCTCAGGAAAGGGGCCAACCCCAAACATCAGCAGGGGGCTGAGAATAATATTGAGTACAAAGGTTATTGAATAGACCAAAAAGGGCGTTACGGTATCACCCCACGCAATAAGCAGTGAGTTGAGTGTCATCATTAAAAAAGTGAGTGAAGTTCCTCCAATCATTACATAAAGATAGCTTTTGCCAACATTTGTTGCAACTGCATTCATTCCAACTAAATTGACCAGCGGATTAATTGCAGGAAAGAGCAGAAGTGAGACGATAAATCCGATAATGATGGCGTATTTTACCACATAAAAGCTGTTCTCTTTCGCCTGTTCAACCTTCTCCTCACCTAAAAGTCGTGAGATTGTTGCAATAACTCCGACGGTGAGCAGTGTTGCAAGGCCATGATTTGCCCAGACAAGAAATATAGAGGCGTTAACGCCGGCAAGATAGTCGCTGCCGAGTCGTCCAATCCAAAACATATCAACAATGTTGTAGCCAGCTTTGAAAAGATTGAGTAAAATGACGGGGATTGCGAGGGCGGTAATTGCTTTTGCCGGACTATCTTTCAACAAATCTGGGCGTGTAAAATGAAATAGATTCATAGACTAGTCCCAGACCACCAACTTCATATCAACTTTTATCTTTTCTCGTTGGATAACAATGGTCAGCGGGACACCATCACTATTATAATTTGAGAGGTTGATAGAGACGACTAATCGATTGTTTCGTCTCTTTTCTATCTTTGTTACATGGCCGCTTTTTTTGTTAACTGAATAGAAAACTCGGCGTGTTCCTCTTCCAAAACGGTATATTCGTGTGTTTTTGTTGCTATCATCAAGAACTACTTTTGCCTCTTTGAGCGCGACATCTTTCATCAGCAGGAGATGAAAATCCTCTTGCAGTCGTTCGACAACGCCTGTGCCCTCGATTTTGTCCATTATAAACGATGGGTTGCACTTGTCTTCATTGCAGCGAAATTCAACCAGTTTGATGGCAGATTGTGCGAGAAAGGCGATGCGAATCTCCCCTCCTTTCATCTTTTTTAGCGCAATCAGCCCATTGATGTGGTGGTTATATATATCGACAGAGGCAGTATAGAGCAGCTTTTTATCGAGTGAAAGTGTGAGGGCAAGCGGTGGAGCTCCAGTCAGTTTTGGTAGGTTTTTATAGGGAGTCGCCGCACATGAGGTCAGCCCAGCCACAATAAAGAACGAGAGTATGTTAAGGAGTAAAAATCGCATCGCTCACCTTTTTGTTTTTTGTAATATCAACAAAAGAGATGTCGGTATAATCTCTGTTTTGTTCTGTCAAAATCACCCGTTGTGTTAACCACTCTTTGTCGTCAAAATAGATGGTTATTTTCTTCAGCGTGAACTTCTTATCGCGGGGAGTAAGCTCTAGCTTTATCAAGTTCTTTTCTTTTGAAAAGTGGGCGGTAAAGAGCTCTTTCTTGGTCAGAATTGAGCCATCGAACGAGCCTGAAATGATGGCGTTGAGGTTTTGAAAGGCACTATTTTGCTTCATATCGTACTGCGATGTTTTTTTGTCATCTTTCATTGATACAACGGTGCCGTTAATCGTGATGGTATAGAGAAATGGTGAGCTATATTGCCATCTTATCTTATCAGGTTTTTTAAGTGAGAAAATTCCCTTTGCTATAACGACATCCTCAAGTGCTGAGAGATACTTTTTTTGAACAAAAGAGGCTGAAAGTGTTGCTATTGTTGCTGAACTCTTTTTTATGTTCTCTGCGTAATCCGCGACATCTTTTTGTGGCGGTGCGGCACTGAGTGACAAAGTAAAAAAGAGCAGTAAAAGTAATTTATTCATAGTGCATCCTGCGTATCAAGACCATATCTTGCAAGGGATTCTACTAAAAAACCTCTATCACGCAAGCTTTGTAGATAGTCATCTAATATTTCTACGGTTATCGCGAGGCGATCGTGAAGAAGTATGATGTTTCCCGGTTCTGTGTGGGCAATCAGTCGTTGCAATAACCTCTCTCTGTTTGAAAAGAGGGTGTCAAAAGAGCGTAAAGTCCAGCCAATAGTGGTCAAATTGAGTCTGCGGAGTGCTTTTGCAAGTGGCGGATTAGTAATGCCCGATGGCGGCCTGAAAAGAGATGGCTCCACCCCTGTTATCTCTCTGATTATGGTCGCTGTTTTTACAATTTCATCATGCACTTTTTTTGCACTGAAAAACCCAAAAAAGGGTGAGTGAGAAAAGGTGTGAATGCCGATGGTATGTCCCTCTTCTGTGATTCTCCTGAGAATGTCAGGATGTTTCTCCGCCTCTTTGCCAATCACAAAGAAGAGTGCCTTCGCATTGTGTTTCTTTAGTATTTCCAGTATCTTGCCTGTATATATTTCATGCGGGCCATCATCAAAAGAGAGGATAATACCACTGCCTGAATGGCTACACATTGTTGGCACAAAAAGGTGAGACGAGATAGAAAAAGAGCCCCACAGGAGTGTTGCGATAAAGAGAGCAAGTGGCAAAAACCACCACCACGATGCAAAAAGAATAACGGCCGTTTCAGCTGCAATAAAAAGTAAGAAAAGAAGTGGAAAAGCGTATCGTTGCTTCATTCTCTTCCCGATGCCTCCCACTCATTGCCCCTGATTTTAGCCTCATCTTAAGGTGAATCTACCAGAAGAGAGGCGGTGTCGTCAAGTTTACAGGGTATATCACCTCGCATCTCGCCCTTGAATAATATATCACTTGTACTATACTGGTAGATGCGTTGAGTTTTTATGAGGAGGGTTATATGCGTTTTTTCTGGGTTTTAAGTTTTGTTGCCTTGCTATTTGTGGCGTGTGGTGGTGAGGAGACGGCAGGAAGTGAGTGTCTTACAAAAGAGGATTGTCCTGCTTCTCAGATTTGTGTTGGAGGTCTCTGCATAAATCCTGACGATACGGGGAGTGGAAAGTGTGAAACAGCGCAGGATTGTGCTTTTGGCTTTACCTGTATAGACCACATATGCGTGCAGATGTCAGGGGATACCGCTGGCGATACTTCCGGTGATAGTGCTGGAGATACTGCCGGTGACAGTGCTGGTGACAGTGGTGATTCGGGGCAAGATGATGTTGCAGATAGTGGAGACAGTGTGACAGATACAGCGGACACAACAGATACCGCAGCTGATAATAGTGTACAACCAGATGAGACAGTGATAACTGATGAAGATGTTGATGAAACGGCTGACGAAGATGTCGATAGTGGCGATGTTGCGTGTGTTAATACTGCTGCCTGCTCAGAAGATACCGTATGCGTTGCCGAGAAATGTCGAGACCCCTTCGATTTTCAATGGAGTATTGGCAACATATCATTGACTGTTACAAAAACAGATAGCGGCGGTGAAAATTGGGATCCATTAGGAAATAAGCCGGATCCCTATGTTGTTTTTAAACTTAACGAATCAATAAAATTTGAGACATCAGTTGCTGAAAACTCTTATGATGGAACATATTCAGAGAGTTATAGCACTTATTTAATGCCCGCTGACGCTCTGACATTTATGGTTGTTGATGAAGATGGTGGTCTCAACTTAAGCGACAACGATTTGATGGAGACATTTCACTTAAATCCCATCAATCCAAAATGGCTACATGATGGAAAATATAATCTAATACCCACCACGCATGTTCCAAAATTCATCGTCTATTTTGATATCATTTTGTGAGAGAGAAGACTCTGTTAACTCCGCCGCACATACCAATAATTCAGAAGTTTTTAGCTTTTGCTCACGCAGATATTTTGCTTCCACAAAGAGAGATTATAAAAAGAGTTTGCCGTGCTTTTTCTCGTCTACCGTATGAGAATCTTACGAAAATTAGTGGCTCAGATGGTGTTGGTGCAGGCCACAAGAGATATCCAGAAAGAGTTCTTAATGATTTTTTCACCTATGGAAGTGGTGGCACTTGCTTCTCTTTGACGGCGACGCTTATTGAACTGCTGAGTGCGATGAATATCCCTGCGTATCCGATTTTAGCCGATCGTCACTATGGTCCGAATACGCACTGTGCGGTTTTGCTTACGATTGATACCGATTTCTATCTGGTTGATCCAGGCTATCTTATTTTTCAGCCAATTCTCATTCCAATTGCGGGAAGTGTTCGTTATCCTGGACTGTTTAATACCGTAGAGCTGACTGCATCAGAAGATGGAAAAGAGGTTGCATTGCATACAATTCTTAACAATGATAGACGCTATCGTATGAGTTATAAATTGGCTCCTGTTGAGAGTGAAAAGTTTGAAAAAGCGTGGGAAGACTCCTTTCTTTTTGAGATGATGTCATATCCTGTGCTGACTCTTGTAAGTGATAACAAACAGATATACTTGCAGGGAGATACCATAAAAATAAGAGCCGATGGAAAGCAGAGAAAAGAGAAGATTACCAGTGATGAGGGGCAGAAGATTCTTTCATCTCTTGAGATTTCAGACAGTATTCTAAAGACACTTTATAACAGAGGAACTCCCTAAAATGACTCGGTATATTGAGATAACTCCTGATGGCCTACCACTCCAAATTGTTGAGCTGTTTAACCAGTATGGACCGCTGCTTGTTGAATCGTCTTCAAATGAGGAGGCAGCCGCTTTGCAAAGTGCGCTTTCCCACTTCTCGTTTTCAACTGAGCTTTTCGCACCATCATTTTTGTTGCTAGAGAGAGGTGAAGTAGATCCGCAGGCAGATGTTGCACTTGCTCATATTTTGCATTCATCTCCAGATGTCATTATTACCACACCGAGCAGTCTCCGTCTTGCGCTCCCTCATAAGATTTTAACGGGGGGAATTACTCTCAAAACAGGCGATTCGTTTGACCTGCTTCTGCTTGCGACTGAGTTGGTAAAAATGGGATATCAGCGACTTCCTCTTGTTCGACAGAGAGGCGAGTTTGCCATTAAGGGTGATATTATTGATATTGCAACTGGTGAGGCTGGCATTGGCTGGCGTGTTGAGTTTTTTGATGATGAAATTGAGCGAATATCACACTTTTCTCTTGCGTCTCAGCGCAATAAAGATGGTGTAGAAAGTGCCTCGATTACTCCACTTCTTTTGACTACATCACTTTCAGATGGGTGGAAAAAACGAATCTTAGAGCTGATTCCAAACCTTTCAACATTGCAGCTGATAGAGAGTGAAGAGCTTATAGAATCTGGTGTTCTCTCTGCGTGGGATAGCTATCCTCTGACAAAAGGGGAGGGTGGTGTTTTTTCACTGCACGAGCGAACTTTTATCCAATGGAATAGACAAAAAGGAGAGATAGAACACGAGGAGCTGCTTGCGCAGCTGACTAAAGAGCGGAAAAATCGTGTGAAAAACGGTGCTTTTTCGCCATTTCCTCTCGAAGCTTCATTTATTGAAGAATTACCATACGCAGAGGTTCGGTTGGCATCTCTCTTTAGCAGTGCTGGAAAGATTGAGAAACGGGCAATAACGCATACCAAAATAACAAAAAAAGAGCATCAACATCCAGAATTGCTGATTCAACGACTTTTATATGAGAAAAAAGAGCTGATTCTAATGGGTAACCGCGATCAAGTTGCCGCTTTTGAAAAACTTATTGAAAAAGATCACCTGCCACTGATTCCGGTGGAAAAATTGCCATTGAAGCGGGAGAGGGAGAGTGCCTTTCTTCTGCGTCATAAGCCGTGGTTTTCAGGAGAATCGATTGTTGAATTTCGTGAAACGGGAACAAATCTTATTCCGCTTTCACTCTTTTTTCTGACTAAACAGGTGGTGAGAAAACGGAAGCAAGAGGAGATAGCACGCAGAGAGTCAGAGGAGACGCTTGCTCTTGAGCAGCTCAATCCTGGTGAATTTATTGTTCACTATACTTTTGGGATTGCGGTGTTTGAGGGGATAACCTCTATTGCTCGTACTGATTGTCTGATTTTGCGGTATGCACAAGATGACAAGCTCTATCTTCCTGTTTACAATATGCATCTGCTCTATAAATATCGGTTCGATTCTGCAACATTGCCGGTGATTAGCTCTCTTCGGACGCAACTGTGGATCAATACGCGCGGACGAATTAAAAAAGATATAGAAAAGGTAGCTGAACATATTCTTGAGCTCTATGCACAGCGGGAAGTTGAGCAAGGAACAGCATTAGAGATTGTTGGAGTGATGCTCCAGAAGTTTTCTGCGGCCTTTCCCTATCAAGAGACGAGAGATCAAGCGACAACAATTAGAGAGCTGCTTACTGACTTGAGCTCAGGAAGAGTGGTGGATAGATTGCTGATTGGCGATGTCGGATTTGGAAAGACCGAGATTGCTATGCGTGGCTGTATGGTTGGAGTTATGAATGAGATGCAGTCTGCAATCCTCGTTCCAACCACAGTTTTAGCCTCTCAGCACCTGAAAACATTTAGAGAGCGGTTTGAGGATTTTCCGGTCAATATTCAGATGGTCAGCCGTTTTAACAGTGACGCTGAGAATAGAGAGGTTTTGAAGGGTGTTGCAAGCGGAAAGGTAGATATAATCATTGGAACGCATAGATTGCTATCAAAAGATATCTCCTTCCATAATTTAGGCTTTCTTGTTGTTGATGAAGAGCATCGTTTTGGTGTTTCGCAAAAAGAGAAGATAAAAGAGCTAAGGCATGGTGTTGCAACGCTGAGTATGACTGCGACTCCCATTCCTCGCTCGCTTCAGATGTCATTGCTCGGAGTGAGAGACATCAGCTTTATTCGAACGGCTCCAGGAGAGAGAAGGCCAGTTAAAACCTATCTTTTAGAGTATTCAGATGCAATTATTAAAGATGCAATTCTAAGCGAGTTGCAACGAGATGGACAGATCTACTTTGTCCATAATCGTGTTCGCTCACTTTTAGATATTAAACGGCGACTTCTTGCGCTTATTCCTGATCTTACCATTGCTATTGCACATGGACAGATGGAGGAAAATGAACTTGAAAAAATTATGGTCGATTTTACCGCAGGAAAATATAGACTTCTTCTTGCTACAACCTTGATAGAATCAGGGATTGACATTCCTCTTGTCAATACAATTATCATTAACAGAGCCGATATGTTTGGCATGGCGCAACTCTATCAGCTGAGAGGGCGTGTAGGGCGTGGAAACCGTGATGCTTTCGCCTTTTTGTTGGTTCCTTCGCTCACGACACTCACGAAAGAGGCTGCCTCAAGATTGAGCGTGATGAAACAGTTTGATGGGCTTGGAAATGGATATGATGTAGCGATGGAAGATCTCTCACTGCGTGGCGGTGGGAATATTCTTGGACTTGTACAATCAGGCAAATTAAAAGGTGTCGGATATGATCTCTATCTTGAGATGCTTCGCCGCCGTATTAGTGCTTTGCGTGGTGGTGATATGGCAAGTGCGGAAGATATTGAACTGAAACTCAATATTAATGCATCATTTCCAGAGGAGTATATTCCTGACTCTCATCTTCGTGTCTCTTTTTATAGAAAACTTTCCCGCACTGAGAATATGAGGCAGCTGAGTGGTATTCGTCAGACACTGATTGAGATGTTTGGAAAGTTGCCAACCGAATCTC
The DNA here is from genome assembly GCA_023145475.1 of bacterium. Taxonomy (GTDB): domain Bacteria; phylum UBP6; class UBA1177; order UBA1177; family JAGLDR01; genus JAGLDR01. The sequence goes on along the minus strand of JAGLDR010000153.1, from coordinate 2,720 downwards.
AGACGCTTTTTGATGCAACGGCACTGCGTATTAGTGCGCATGAAGCAGGGTTTATTAAGGTTGAGTTGGCAGAAAACAGTCTTACGCTTGAAACAAGCTCTTCAAAGCCACCTAAAAGTGTGGAAAAGTTGTTTGAATTTATTGATGCACACAGAGGAAGGTTCTCTTCTGAATCAGCGCTTACATTTCCTGTTTCTGGGCTTGAGTCAGCGCGAAAGTTGATTGATCAGCTGAAGATATATTTTTAGAATTTAAATCGTTCGGATAAAAGTCTTTATATTGTGAATGAATTAGCTTATACTGCTTTAGATTTTATCTGTGCAGGGAGGAGCCGTCAACAAATGAGCAGTTATCTTATAATAGAGATTACTATTTTTGTTGTTTGGCTGGCGATTTTCCTCATCTCTTTTATAAAAAAAGATTCACCCTCTCTTCTTGCTCTTTTGGTGCCGCTTCCAATTGCCATTGTGTTGGAGGTGATGAATGAGGTTGTATTTCAAGGAGAGGGGACATACTATCCAGGTACGCTTGTTGCATTTCCGGGTTTCTCTTTTCCTGTCGCCATTATTCTTTTGAGCTCTCTGTTTGCTTTTTTTGTCTGTTTTGTACTGTCACGATTTAAAAAGAGCATGATAGTAAAACTGCTGTTACTTGCCGTATTAACACTGCTATTTTTTCCAGTTGAGATGCTCTTTACAGCAGTGGAATATTGGAAATATAATATGCCGCCGAATAACATTGTCTATCTGTTTATGTATCTTTACTACGCCGTTATTGTTTGGCCTGTTTGCCTCATTGCCGGTATGCAAAAAAAGAGACAACAATGAGATATAAACACTCTCTTTTTGTAGCACTCTATTTTTTCTTGTTTTTAGTGCTATTTTTGCACTTTCCTCTGACGGGAACTCTTCCTGGAAACACCGACTCTCTCTTGGTTATTATGCTTTCAAATCTCCATCTTGAGAATATCTTTGGGTGGTTTAATGGCACAATTCCCACTGTTTCAATGTATCCTGTTATTGATCCACTTGCATTTGGGGAATCTTCGCCTGGTGGCGCTTTTATCTATCTCTTTTTTAAGATTTTTTCATCTAATGAGGTTGTAACATACTACCTCTATATTTCCACTATTTTTGCACTCAACGGCTTTGGCGTTCATCTGATTGCCACAAAATTGATAGATAACAAACCGACCATCTACTCTTTTTTTGCAGGTCTCCTGTTTGCTTTGAGTAATATGGCATTTGCGCACATTGATGATTCCATTGTATTTTTCTATTTTTTGCCGCTTGCCTCACTCTATTTAGCCATCTCGTTTTATCAAAATCGCTCTCTGCTGCATCTCTATTTTTCCGCACTTCTCTACGCTATTGAAATCTATGTTTCGCTCTATGTTTTTCTCTACACTTCAATCGTTTTTCTTATAATCGGCCTCTATTTTGCGAGCAAAACGCTCTTTACAAAACAGTTGTTAAAACACTATGGAATTATTCTATTTTTCACTATTCTCATCTTTTTTCCACGGTTTTATTACTATTTTCAAAATGTCGGTATTTATCCTCTTGTAACACCGTTTGAGGCGATGTATACGACCCAGATGACCAGTCTGCAACTGTTTGATTTTATTCTCGCACTTCCTGGCAATTTTCTGTATGGGTGGATATATAAAGCACCAATGATGAACTGGGGATTTGTTCGCCACCATAATTTGATTGCACTTTCAACAATAATTTTGGCTTTTTATGCCTTTAGAGCGTGGAATGGACAGCGGAAGATATTTGCTATCATTGCAATCACTGGGACTGTTTTAGCTATTGGTCCGTATGTTATGTTTGGGATTGAGTCGCTTTTCCCCTCTCCGCTGATTGTTTTTTATAACTACATTCCTATTTTACAATTTTTGCGGGTTACATCGCGCGCCTATTTTATTGTTTTGCTTGTTTTTTCTCTGCTTGCCACCCTCTCTTTGCGACATCTCTGTGGAAGATGGTGCAGTAGTCGAAAACAGCAGGTCCTAGCGTTTACCGCCCTCTCGCTGCTTATCTTTTTTGAGAATGTTCCACTTCCGATGAAGTCATTTAAAATGCCTATTGAAGCACCAATCAAAGTGTATGATGAGGTGGTTAAACTCGATAAAAATGCGGTAATTGTTGATCTTCCCGCACTCTTTTCTATTGAATATCTCAACTGGGATGAAGAGTTGTTTAACGACCCTGCTCGATTTGTTTTAGCCACCACACAGACACCAAAACTGCGCGTTGACAACATCTCAATGTTCTATAATTCATGGGATGATATCTATCAGTATAACCGCGAAATTTTGTATGGAATTTATCAGACAAAACACCATCTGAACACCATCAGCGGCATAAATGGCTATTTCCCTGTACCACGAATGATATACCAATATCACATCGAGCGACTGCCCGACAAAAATGCGATAAAATGGCTGTGCGAACACGATATAACCCACATCGTTTTTCATAAAAACATGGTGATAAAAAAAGACCGATTGGCACTCTCTTCACTGCAGGTTTCATCCTCTCTCCAGCTCTTGTATGAGGATGATTTCAATGCACTTTTTTCCATTGTTGCGTGTCGGAAAATTGTCCAATGAAGAGGCTATACAAACCATTCCGTTTTGGTGAATCACTCCTGATTTCCGGCTTTTTTGTTATCGGATATTTCTTTGCAATTGACTCTTTTGACTCATTCAAACC
>JAGLDR010000152.1 GCA_023145475.1 bacterium | reverse complement strand
GTCCACTTTTAGTGGGGAGGTCCACATTTTAACTTTGCTAGGAAGTGGATATTTTAACTTTACCTTGTCATTAAATTATCAGTGGGCGAAAAAGTAGCACATAAGCCGGATTCTGTCGTGCACGACCATTTATCTGGGACACCAGTTACCTGATGCCTCATGCAGTCAACCCGGATGCATCGGACGAGCAATCCTTACGCGCCGCAGCGCAACGCATCTCTATGAGACCTTGCTCCTGAGGGGGTTTACACGCGATGACTGTCACCAGCCACCCGGTGGGCTTTTACCCCACCATTTCACCGTCACCTAGTCATGCTAGGCTGTGTCTTTTCTGTTGCACTATCCATGGCATTGCTGCCTCTGGCCGTTAGCCAGCCTCACGCTCTACGGAGTCCGGACTTTCCTCCAACACAAGTGTCAGCGGTCGTGTGTGCTACTTTTTCATATTGAGAAAGATCTATTTCTGTCGATTCCCGCCTTTGCGAGAATAACAAAATCTATTTTTTCTTTTCTTCGACTTCAGCTTCGCGCTCTTCTTTAACTTCTGGTGGTGGGAGCAAAATACATTGACAATTTGGACACATCTCAATTTTGTCTGCTTTAAGAATATTGTTATAGAGCTGAGGAGGTAACTTCATATTACAGTTTCCACACACATAGTCATTCGCTACAGCAATTGCCTTGCCGTTTGCTGAATTTTCAAGTATTCTCTGGTACTTACGAGAGATTGCAGGGCGAATTGATTGGCTAAAGCCATCTCTCTTGTCCAACATTTTACCAACAGATGCTTCAAGCTCGGCAACTTCTTCATTATTTGCATCAATGCGAGTTTTATTCTCTTTAATGCGAGCTTTGTGATCTTTTTCAATTAAATCAAGTTCACTTTTCTTAATCTCAATCTCTCGTTCAATTTCGTGAATCTCTTCTTCTAATTCACGATTAAATCGTTTGATGTTATCAATTTCTCGAACGAGTGTTTGATACTCTTCTTTGTTTTTAATTGCTGTCTGCTTGCCGGTAATCGTCTTAAGTTTCTCTTCACCCTTTTGCAAAAGCATTACTCTTTTTTGCTTCTCTTCTTCTTTAAGAGTAATTGCATCTCTCAACTCTCTCAACTTTTCCTCTAACTCACTGTTTTCTGTAAGAAGAGTTTCATTCTCTTCAGGAAGTGCTTCTAAGACATCATCTTTTTCAAAAATCCTGTCATCCATCTCCTGAAGTGTCTTAAGTTTGTTTAGTTCTTTTTGCAATACTCTCTCCCTATGATATCGTGTAAGTAAAAAAATCTTTCTCACGCTGTGATATATTCACTGCTACCTTATTGTCTTGCCCGATTTTAGCTATAATATTTGTAAATGGTCTTTCCATCGTAAAATGAGGAATGTTTATCAGTGCAATATGCCTCTGCTTCGCTAATTCAGCGTTATGATATGAAATATCTGATGTAATAAAAATTGTCTCAGGGGGAAGATGCTCTATCACTGATGCACCACTTCCAGGCAAAATGGCAACACGATCAGAGTGAATTGTGGTGTCACCTCCGATATTAACCACTTGATATCCTGCATCGTTACATATTCGAGCCAGCTCATCTGCGGTAACTTTTTGAGAGAGCAACCCTCTTCTTCCTAGACCACACTGAGGGTCAGATGTTTCTGGCAAAAGTGGCGATACATTATCTAAATGGAGGAGAGATGCCCACCAATCGGCCAACCCACCAA
>JAGLDR010000151.1 GCA_023145475.1 bacterium | reverse complement strand
ATTACTCTTCCTGATGCTGTTTTTTATAAAAAGAGAAAAAAAGGTGAGGCGATAATTACCGATAATCGTGCTGTTTTTGATGAATTAAAGAGATTTGTAACTCACTCTCTCTGGATTACCCCTCTGCGTGAACGGGTTGAGGATATTCCCCTTCTTGTTGACTATTTTTCTCGTGAAAGTGATGATAAAAAATGGAGTACGCCTGCGCTGATGGATAAGTTGCTTGCCTACTGGTGGCCGCTTAATGTCTTTGAGTTGAAGAGGGTGATTACCACACAACATGGTGACGAATATTTGCCATGGGCGCATAAAAGTGCCTTTTTGTCTACTCTTTCGGTAAAAGAGCTTGTTTCGCTTAAAATACAGAAATATTGGGAAGAACTTGAGCATGGGAATGTGCCTGGTGAGTTTTTTCATCTTTTTTTAGAATCAATTGAACGAGAGGTCATAGAGTCAGCGTTGCAACACTGTAATAATTCTAAACAAAAGACAGCTCAGCTTCTTGATATTCACAGAAATACGCTCACCAAAAAACTGAAAAAACTGGGTGTTGTAAGATGAAATACCCACTCCTCTATCCTATTATAAATCTTTGCTCTGGTGAAGAGATAGATGAAACCTATATCAAAAAAATAGTGAAAAATTGTTCCGAAGGTTTTATTCAGTTGCGAATGAAAGATGCATCTCACGAAGAGGTGTTGAGAAATGGTCGAAAGTTGCTTGAATTCCTTGATTTATTTGAATCAAATCTTATTCCTGTTTTAAACGATTTTGTTGACTTAGCTCACATTCTTGGTTTTCCCTACCTCCACATTGGACAAGACGATATGTCGGTTAGTGAGGTGAAATCTCGTTTTCCTCATCTTAAAATAGGCCTTTCAACTCATACGATTGAACAGTTTTATCTGGCGCAAGAGTCAGGTGCAGACTATATCGCATTTGGGCCTGTTTTTGAGACAAAATCTAAAAATACTGGCTACAGCTCTCGGCTCTATCTTGTTGATGAGATTCAGCAGCACAAAACCACAGATATTGTCTTTATTGGTGGTATAACTCCAGAGAATATTGGACAGTTACCGTCAAGAAAAGGGTTTCACGCCGCCTTGATTTCATCATTGCCCTCGTTTTTATCGGAGGTGGAGAAATGAGCTCATTTTCACCCCTTCTTTTCACCATTCTTGTGGTAGATGATGATGCGATAGGCCGTCTTTTGTTGACAAAGATATTAGAGAGAGAGGGATATATCATTGATACGGCAGATGGTGGTGTTGAGGCTCTGAAAAAGATTACGAAAAACAAATATGATATGCTTCTACTCGATATTGTGATGCCTGATCTTGATGGAATACAGCTCCTGCTGAAAATGCAAGATATGGGTATTTCCGCATCGACGCCCGTGATTATGCTGACAGGAAAAAGTAATCACGAATCAAAAAAAGAGGCATTTGGGAGTGGAGCGGTCGACTACATTACAAAACCATATCAAGATTATGATGTCTATGCGCGGGTAAAAGTGCACCTGAAAAATTTGTATAATGCTCGATTGTTAGTCGAACAACAGACGGCACATATGATGCATGTAGAGAAGATTAAACAGTCAATATTGGTGAACCCTTCCTCTCTTCCTCACGCTCGATTTTCTGTTTTGCATGAGTCAGTGCAAGAGATTGGTGGCGATTTTTATGATGTAATCTCTTTAGGAAATCAAATCACTTTTTATTCTGTTGCCGATGCTTCTGGCCACGATATTGGGACAAGCTATCTTACCCCCGCATATAAGGCACTGCTGCGGCAAAATGTCTCGATTTTGAATACCGTATCTGAAACGATGCAGATGGTCAACAAGGTTTTGTGTGGTGTTTTTGATGATGAGCGCTATATTACCGCTGTTTCTCTTATTATAAA
>JAGLDR010000150.1 GCA_023145475.1 bacterium | reverse complement strand
CTGAAACTGACAAATACTCACATTCCTGCTCCTATCTTTTTGATAAGATCTGTGTTCTCCTGGGAGGCAGGATTGCTGAAGAGCTTATTTTTCAGGAGCTCTCCACAGGCTGTGCAAATGATATTGAACGAGTCAGTGAAATTGCTCGCAGAATGGTTTGTGAGTGGGGAATGCATGAAGATATCGGCCCCATAGTATTCAAAAATCCAAACCAACCCGGCTTAGCCGGCCCAACCATCAGTGAGAAGACAGCTGAAGCTATAGATACCGCGGTTAAAGATCTTATTGATCGAGCCTATAATTATTCCTCAGATATTTTAGGGTGCAACATCTCACTGCTTAATGACCTTTCCCACGAATTAATTGATAGTGAAACCATCAGTGACCAGGATATCAAGCGGATAATGGATGTACATCAAGTACATCCTGGAATTAAACTTTTCGTTTAAAATCGTTTCAGCATTACGCGAGCATCATCTGTACAAAAAACCAGTCTACATCAGATAGTTGATCGTTTTATGTATCAGGTGTTTACGTTCATAATTGTTACGAATTCGACATGATGAAGTGAATTAACTAACTCGGTTCCATAACGGGAATGCCTGGTACTCTATTATCTGCTATCCTTTTCCCCTCCTTCCTTCTTCATTTATCTCTTCTCTTAATTTGACTCTGTTAAAGGTAGCTTCTATACTTATGTTGTTTTGTTCCTCTCCATAGATAAGCCTGTACTCCACATTCTTAACCTCTACATTCTTAACTCCTACCTTCTTGCCCATCTTATAGACAATAGAAGCCTTCTCAGATATCATCTCAACTTCACTATCTGTCAGCCTCACCCCTTCCTCTTGCTCTACAAAGTTAAGCATCTCCTCAAAGAGCAGAGAAAAACGAGAGATGCTACCCTCATCCCAATGAAATTTATTATGCATACAGTGCCATTTTTTTCTCCCATCTCTGTTCTCAGCAACTAATATGGCAATACTCTCAAAGAAAGGGCCACTGTATCTATGATCACCCTCTACAATAAGAGTTCTCAATTCTCCTTCATAGCTCACCTCAATTAATTTTCTCATCTCCTATCTCCTATGATCTTGTGTCATGTTAACTGTCGGACATGAAATAGCCGCCGTGTACAATCCTGGATAAAAGATATTTGGCCCATGAATGGATGCCGGCAGGGATTAAAAATGTGTTTATTGTATAGATAGGTCAGAAATGAGATCTGAAATGGCGGGTGTAGTGGGGATTTGGTGTAGGAAGAGAGGATCATTACCTTCCCAATGCTACTAAAAACACAAGATATCGAACGGACCGGCTGGCGGCTGGTGTTTCCAAGAGAGCAATAGACGTTGTTGTTACTCTCTACATAACAAAAATGCTGTTCCAAAGTTCTTATCACTGAACAATGGAACAGCATGTACAAAGTCACTATTTTGAAGTCACCGTATGTACCGGTATTCTCACTGCAGGCGTTTCTTCTGTCGCCAGTTTTTTGTCAACAGCATACCCGATCAGGCCATAGATGTATGCAAACAGGACACCGTTGACCACGTTGATCATAACAAGCTGAGAGGCAGTGATCACTGTATTCATCTCAAGTACTCCACTGCCCAGCAAACATAAATACCCTATCGATCCATGCGTCAGGTTGCCAACAACACCGACAAGCCCTAACAATTTGCCGACGAGAGGGATGTAAGTCATCTGAATCAAGCCGAAACTTACGGGTGCTATTACCATTCCGAATGCTATACCATTCCACATGAACCTTTTATTTGTTTTCTTATTCTTGGTCAGGTAGAAGCAGGATACGGGCACTATTGCGAGAAATATTAACCATTGACTCATGACGGCCTCCCATCTTTTGTTGTTTAAGGCTAAAACCACCTGAAGCCAATATTAGGCTCCTGGTAAGTTGTTTTTGTTACAATTAATAAAGCACAATGCATGCCATATGTTAGAATTTCCGTTTGTAGTATAAATATCATAAGGTTACATGAAAATACGATCATTACTTGATGCGAGGTGTATTGCAAGGTTGCAATATGGAAAGGAGGCTGTTCTTTCTGCGTTTGACTTGTACCGCAGTGGGGGGATAAATTTCGCGAATAGATTGAATTGTTATCGTTTCGGCTAAAGGATAAGCCTCATGCCTTTTAGGCGGGTGTGAACTCAACTAACTGTTTTAATAATAGAAAGAATGAGCATGCCCATTCCAAATATTCGTGATTGCATTAGTGCAACCGCTATTGATATAAATACTTGCAGGAGTGCAACCGTCCAAAAAAAGCCGATTGCTCAACAATGAGATTTGATATGGAGGGGAGATGGAGTGGGAAGATGATAGTTACATTTCCAATGCTACTGAAAAAAACAGAAGATGCCGACCAAGGTTGACTACTAAGGCTAAGATTTTACGATATATAGCAACATAAGTTCGAGGCACACATTCAGGCAAGGAGCGAGTGAGGAGCCAGCGGAGAGCAGTCTTGTTGCACTGTGAGCAGGTACCGTAGCAAGCGACACAGCATGATGGGATGGATCGGACTTATGTCGCTGTGTATAAAACGGCAATTCACTTTGTTGAGCCTACTCTGTACAAAAAAAATGCTGCTCCATTGTTCAGGGAACTGAACAATGGAGCAGCATTTTTACGAAATTACTACTTTCTACTTTGAAATCGCAGTATGTACGGGCATCCTCAGGGCAGGGACACTCTCTGTCGCCAGTTTTCTATCAACTGCATATCCGATCAGGCCATAAATGTAAGCAAACAGTACGCCGTTGACTACGTTTATCATAACAAGCTGAGAGGCAGTGATCACTGTGTTCATCTCAAGCACTCCACTTCCCAGCAGGCATAAATAACCAATTGATCCATGCGTCAGGTTGCCAACAACGCCGACAAGCCCTAACAGTTTACCGATGAAAGGAATGTAAGTCATCTGGATAAGGCCAAAACTTACGGGTGCAACAACCATCCCGAAAGCAATGCCATTCCACATAAACCTTTTTTTTGTCTGCATATTCTTTGTCAGGTGTAAACAGGTTAAAGGGACTATTGCGAGGAAAATTAACCATTGACTCATGACGGCCTCCCATCTTTTATTGTTTAACTGTTGCTTTTATTAAAGCACGAAACGTGCCAGTTGTGAGAGTTACTATTTTTGGTCAAAATATTAGTGTGTTACATGAATTAAAAAGCAATATCAGACTTGAGATGTTTTGCAGAATTGCAACATTTGAGGGCAACGCCTCTTGCTACGCTTGATTAAGTGATGCTGTAGGCGGATAAATTACTGGGGTAAATCAACTATAAAATCAATCAGTTATTATGTATATGGATCATTTCTAATTGCACATATGCAATCGGTACTGATGTAATTACTTGCAGAGATGCAATTATGCAGAAAGGAATCCACACAGCTCTCCAGTTAGGGGGAAGTCTCGGCTTATTGGTGTTGTTAATGCATAGAGGGAGTTGACCGGATTTGGTCAACCCCCTCTATTTAAAATTTTTCTGTTTCTGGTGAAAGGTTACTCGTGATGTTCCTCATATCCAGTGAACATGGCTTTAAAATGTGCAAGTGGGGTGTGTCCTAATGTTGCAAGATAACAATGAATAAAAAGAAATGCTGTGAAAAAGAAAAACAACAGAACATGAATGGTATCGAGGAGTTTGATGCCTCCCAGCAGATTGATGTATTCCTCATAGCCTTTAATCTTCCAGAGGAAGAGCCCCGACATCATTTGAGCAGGAAGGAGAACAAACATAATTGCAAGATATGCCTGTTGTTGAAGAGGATTAAACTTGTTTTCCGGGGTCATGATATGTGGATTAGGCTTACCGACAAAGATGCCATATCCATAGTACTGGACCTGTTTCACGGCCATAGCTACAACGTTGCGCAGGTCAGGAATATAAATCTTCACGTTGCCGGAAGCTAAATAATAGGTAAGCCAGATAAAATAATTGGCAATAACCGCAAATCCCACATAATTATGAATAGTAATAGCATTAGGCAGAGTCATAAAGTTTATCATTTCAGCATATCGAATCTGAAAGCCTGTAAGAATCAGTAGAACAAAACCGGATGCATTGATCCAATGCCATACTCGTACCGGTAGCGGATGAATATATATCAGCTTTTCATTGGTCATGATGGAATCTCCTTATATATAGTGAATTACTTAGAAACTAATTGGCATTATTTTTTTTTCTTCGACGTATCGGGATAGTCAAAACCCTGATAATAAAATGTCCAAATGCAGCACAGGCTCCGCCAGCAATGATCAGTAGACCTATTTTATCCAGAAATTTCACCCGGGTACCGCCCAGAAGATAAAAATGGCTTACATAATAACTCTCAAGGATCTCCCGCTCGATTGGATACCGCTTTACAGTACCATCATCCCTGGTCAGGATTATGGAAACTTCGTTAAAGTAAGGTGAATCAGACGCGTGACATTTCTCACAGGTTTTTTGTGCAGATTTTCTGTTTATTTGATGCGCAATGGAGTCTATATCTGCAACGAGTTCAGCACGTAAGATGGGGCGAATATTCTTTTGTTTGAGCATTAAAACAAGGTTATCAAACTCATTCATGTTAATAATTTTATTTTTATTCTTATCAATGATCGGCATGAGCTTATCGTAATCAATGCCAAGAATTTTAAGAAGGTCATCAGAATCATAAAAAGTGTTTGTGATAAGATCAAAAAACCTGAGATTGATGTGCCGTGGCACGTCAGGGGCATGACAGACAACGCATTCAACAGAGTCAAAATGCGCATCGCC
>JAGLDR010000015.1 GCA_023145475.1 bacterium | reverse complement strand
GCGTTTTGAGCAGCAGTAAGGAGTTTCTCTAGAGCTTGCAGTTCCTCTTTTCGAGTTGAAATATCAATAAGGGTATCTTCGACCTCTTTAAGAGCGGTAAGCACCGCCTGCTCATACTGAAGCACCGCCTGTTGCGTCTGCTCTTTTGCCACTTCGACCCGTTGTTTGTTTTTTCCAAAATGGAAGATGGGTGCAAGCAAGCCACCACCAACTCCCCACGCAATATTATTTGAATTTATGGAGGAAAGATCGTTACTTGCAAAACCAAAGCTACCGGTAAGGGTAATTGTTGGCAGTCGTTTCGCAATCGCAACACCGATATCGGCATTTCGTGCTTTGAGTACCATCAATGCTTGAGATATATCAGGACGACGATTTAAAAGTTCAGCAGGAAGCCCAACAGGAATCTCAATCTCAATATTTTGATCAAGGAGGGTAGAAGTTTCTACAATCTTATGTGGATTTGTACCAATCAAAATACTAAGAGCGTGCTCAGCCTTTGCAACATTTCGTTTGTAGAGAGGAATAGTCGCTTCTGCAATCGCTTTTTGAATTTGCGCTTGATTAAGGTCTATCTCTGGAACAACTCCATGCTCAAACTTCTGTTCTACAATGGTAAGGGCATCATCCCTCAGTGCAAATGTCTCTTTTGATATTTTAAGTCGTGCTCTGAAGTCAATAAGCTGGAAATATGTCTGAGAAACCTCAGCAATGAGGGCAATTTGCAAACTTCTCAGTGCATATTCAGTTCCAAGAAGTTGCGCTTCTGCACCTTCTGACATTCGTCTCGCTTTTCCCCAGAAATCAAGTTCCCACGATGCGGCAACTCCAATACTAAGGTTTTCTGAAGGTGGCGCAGCCCCTGCACTCGCATTTCCATATCCCGCATTTGCATTAAGATCAAAAGTTGGCCATTTGTCTGCGTTTGTCATTCCAAGAGAGGCACGAGCTTCACGAATTCGACTCATTGCGGTGAGCAAATCCTTATTCTTTTCAAGTGCAAATCCAATCAACCGTTGAAGATGCGGATCTTCAAGCAACTCCCACCATCGTAAATTTATATCTGTCTCAGAATCCTTCAAATCACGAACAAATTTCTTAGGCGCATCCACTTCGGGGCGCTTAAAGTCAGGTCCAACCATACATCCAGACAAAAAGAGTGAAAGAAGTATCAGAAGAAGCATCACTTTTTTCATTGTGCCACCTCCGCCTGCTGCTCTTCTGCTTTCGCTGCATCGCGTTTCTGTTCATATTTTCCAAGTTTTCCAACCATTATAAAGAGCATCGGATACATAAACACACCAACAAGTGTAGCAACAAACATTCCACCAAAAAGTGTCATTCCCATCACTTTCCTTGATTCAGCTCCCGCTCCTGATGCAATAAGCAGAGGAAGAATACCAAGAATAAACGAGAAGGCAGTCATCAAAATTGGTCTGAATCGCAATTTTGCAGCGGAAATAGCTGAGTCGTATAGAGATTTTCCCTTTTCAAACTCCATATTTGCAAATTCAACAATAAGAATGGCATTTTTTGCCGCCATTGCAATCAACATAACCAGAGATATTTGCGCAAATATATTGTTTTCATAACTTCCACCAAAGATAAGTCGAGAGATATAGAGTGCAAAAAATGCACCAAAAATTGCAAATGGTGTCCCAAGAAGAATACTGAGTGGCAACGACCAACTCTCATACTGTGCTGCCAAAATAAGGAAGACAAAAAAGAGTGAAAATGCAAAAATAAGTGCCGCAGTTCCTGATGCTGACTCCTCTTGATAAGAGAGGGCATTCCATGCGTATCCCATATCAGTAGGAAGAATCTCGGCTGCAACCTCTTTCAGTGCTTCATTCGCCTGTGAAGAGGAGTATCCCTTTGCAGGGCTTCCCATAACTTCGATTGCACGGTAGAGGTTAAACCGAGTCGTATATTCGGGTCCAACAATGTTTGAGATTGTTGCTAAAGTTGCGAGTGGAACCATATCTCCATCGCCATTTTTCACAAAAAAGTCTGAGATATTTTTTTCTGACTGCCTGTATTGATGATCCGCTTGAAGATATGTCTTGTATAATCGTCCGAACCTGTTGAAGTCATTAACATAAACTCCGCCGAGAAAGGCACCAATTGTGTTATTTAAATCGCTCAGAGAGACTTTTGCCTTGAGTGCTTTTTCTCGATTTATTTCAATATGGCGCTGGGGAACTTTGGCATTAAATGTAGTAAATGCCCGCGCAATTTCCGGCCGTTTATTGGCCGCCATAATAAACTCGTTGGTATGTTGAGCAAGATAGTCAACGCTGTTTCCACCCTTATCTTGAATCATAATGCTAAACCCGGAGCCATTTCCCAAACCTTGAATTGCGGGTGGTCCAAATGAGACAACTTTTGCTGCGCGAATCTCTTTTCTAAAATCTTGGTTGAGTCGCTCATTCAGTTCAAGTGCCGTCCCTTCTCTCTTATCCCACGGCTTTAGTGTAATAAAGATTGAGGCTGAATTTGTTGCCATTCCACCAGTGAGAATACTAAATCCGGGAATTGCTGTTGCATATTCAACTTGATCATATTTCATGATAATCTTTTCAACTTTTTTGGTTACCGCTAAAGAGCGTTGCAGTGAAGATGCATTCGGAAGTTGTACATTGACAATAAGATATCCTTGATCTTCTTCTGGCATAAATCCACCAGGAAGGAAGTTGCCAATAACCACAATCAAACCACTCAAAATGAGGATAAAAAAAGCACCTCTTTTGATTTTTCTTGCGATGATTGAGGTGAATGATATATATCCCTCTGTTGAACGGTCAAGCACACGATTAAAAAGGTTGAAAAAGCCACCAAGCACCCCTTTTGTTGGCTCACTTTTTCGCAACAGGAGTGCACAGAGAGCGGGCGAAAGGGTGAGTGCATTAATTGAGGAAAAGACAACAGAAACGGCAATTGTCATCGCAAACTCTTGATAGAGTTTCCCTGTAATTCCAGCAATGTATGTTACGGGAAGAAAGACAGCAACAAGGACAAGAGTCGTTGCAATAACCGGCGCAGTTACATCTTTCATCGCTTGAATTGTCGCCATTTTAGGCGTTAGCCCCTTCTCAATATAGACGGTTACCGCCTCAACAACAACAATGGCATCATCGACCACAATTCCAATGGCAAGCACCATTCCAAGAAGCGAGAGAGTATTGATTGAGAAGCCAAGAGCGGGGAAGAGAGAAAATGCAGAGAGGAGTGAAACAGGAATTGCAATGGTGGGAATTAGTGTTGCTCGCCAATCTTGTAAAAAGAGGAAGACAACCAAAATAACCAGCAGAAGTGCAACAATAAATGAAATAACAATCTCTTTCATTCCGGCACTAATTGCGCGTGTTGTATCGAGTGAAGTATCATATTGGATATCACCAGGAAATTTTGTTGAAAGTCTATCCATTGTGGCAAGAACCTGAGCCTGCACATCCATTGCATTTGAGCCGGGTGCCTGATAGACAAAAATTGCGGCACACTCTTTCTCATTCAGTCGAGTGTATGCCTCATACAATTCAGAGCCAAGTTCAATCCGAGCAAGATCTTTCAGGCGTATTTGTGCGCCATCCGTCTCTGTTCTCACGATGATATTACCAAATTCCTCAGCCGTTTTGAGACGATCTTTCATAGTAACGGTATAGGTGAAATCTGTCCCAGGAGGAGCAGGTTCACCACCAAACTTACCACCAGGAACAAGAACATTTTGTGATTTAATGGCACCAAGTATCTCAGATACAGTAACACTCAACTGTGTTAATTTGTCTGGTTTCACCCAAATGCGCATAGAATAATTTCCAACGCCCATAACATCCGCTTGCCCAACGCCAGGGATTCGCGCCAATTCATCGATGATATTTATAAGTGCATAATTCCCAACAAAATTACGACTATATGCATCGGTCGGAGAAGTAAGAGTAAGAATCATCAAAGGAAAAGAGAATGTCTTTTTAGTCGTAACACCATACTCTTTTACTTCAGTAGGAATTTGAGAAACCGTTGAAACTCTATTTTGCGTCAAAACAGTGTTCATATCTGGATCTGTCGCCAAATCAAACGAAACTTTTATTTTCATCGTTCCAGAGTTGCTGTTGATTGATTGCATATAAATCATGTTGTCAACACCGTTGACCTTCTGCTCAATTGGTGTTGCCAAAGATTGCTCAACATTAATTGCATTAGCACCAGTGTAGGTCGTCGTAACCTGCACCATTGGAGGGGTCAAATCAGGATATTGTGCAATCGGCAACCCCTTCATTGCGATAATTCCAACGATGGTCATAATAATCGCTATAACCATGGCAACAATTGGGCGTCTTACAAAAAATTCACCCATTATTTCTTCTCCTCTTTATAATCAACTGTTGTGACAGTTACCCCATCTTTTACCAGTTGACCACCCTCTACAATCACTCTCTCACCATCTTTTATACCATCGGTAACAAGCCATTTGTCTCCAATTGAGTGTGCTATCTTTATCTCTCGAAGTTCAACCTTGTTCTCTTTAGAAACAACAAAAATTTGTTTCAGTTCTTGCAATTCAGAGACCGCTCTTTGTGGAACCAATATCGCATCTTTTTTCACCTCAACAAGAGCTCTCACCTTAGCATACAGCCCAGGTCGAAGTCTTTTATTTGGATTGGGAAATGATGCCTCAATAAGAATTGTCCCCGTCATAGGGTTTATATTTCTATCAACAAAATCGATGCTTCCCTTTTCAGGATGAAGCGAGCCATCAGCAAGAATAAGTTCAAGATTGTTCTTCTCTTTTTTTATTTTTACTGGTTTGTCGGTTTTTGTATCAAGCATAACTTTGCTAAAAGCGAGATATTCATTCTCTGTGAGGAAAAATTGTACAACAATGGTGGTAATATCAGATATAGTATTCAGCGTACTGTTGTTTGCGCTTCTTCCAACAAAACTGCCAACCTTGGCTTGCGTCTTTCCAATAAGACCTGTCAACGGAGCTGTTATTCGCGTGTAACTCAGTTCAATCTTTGCTGATTTAAGTGTTGCTTCAGCAGCGGTAACCATTGCTTTTGATGCTTCAAACTGTGCAACAGCGGCATCAAGATCACTTTGACTGACTGCATTTGACTCAGCAAGAGGGCGAGTACGGTTAAGATCACTTTCAGCTTTTGAAAATTCTGTTTGTGCCTCAACTAACTTACTCATCTTCTCTGCAACATTTGCGGTAAATGGTTGAGCATCAATAGTATAAAGGAGTTTTCCCTTTTTAACTGTTGTTCCCTCACTAAAGTGCATTCCTGTCAAAAAACCTTCAACGCGAGCGGGGATTTCAATATCTTTCGCACCATAAGTTTGCCCAATAAATGTCTGATATATATTGGCTGATTGCTCTTTTACGGTAATGACTGAAACGGTGGGTGGTTGCGGCGCAGGAGCCGTTGCTTTAGAGCAACTAACAAAAAGTAGTATGGTCAATAATAAAAAGATAATTCGTCTATTCATAAGTGCCTCCACAGTCGAATATGCTACGCATAGTATTGTAAATAGGACAATCAAGTCAAGTTTTGTAACTTTAAAAAATACTATGAATCAAAAGGTGACATTGTGCGTATAATTTCAACAACATCAAATAGTGTTTTTACAGGGAGAAGCTCGATTGATTTCAACCTTTTTTTGCTGTTTACAAAATTGCGATGAGGAAGACAAATTCGTTTAATACCAAGCCTCTCTGCCTCTTTAATCATAAGTTCTGCACCAGCAACACGGCGCACTTCCCCCCCAAGACCAACTTCACCGATAAAGGCAAGTTCGCGGGAAACTGAAATATTCATAATACCGGCAATAAGTGCAGCCGCAATTGGTAAATCAACTGAAGGTGTTTTCACCTTTATACCACCAACAACATTGAGATACAAATCCATTCCAGAGAGAAAAATATCAACTCTTTTTTCTAAAACCGCGGCAATCATTGCCACCCGGTTTGCATCAAACCCTGTCAAAACACGACGAGGTTGCGGAAAATTCGAAGAAGTTGCAAGTGCTTGTATTTCAATAAGAAATGGACGAGTGCCCTCAAGCATAATGGACATAATAGAGCCGCTTGATGAGTTCTCCTCATCTGATATAAAAAATCTGCCAGGATCTTTTACTGGCTCTAAACCCTCTGATGTCATTGTAAAAATACCAACTTCATCTGTTGGTCCAAAACGGTTTTTACTACTTCGCAACATACGATAGCCAAGAGAGGTATCGCCCTCAAAATAGAGAACGGTATCAACCATATGCTCAAGCAACATTGGTCCAGCAATTGAACCACTTTTGGTGATATGACCGACAACAAAAACCGTAACACCCTGCCTTTTTGCAATATCCATCAATCTGACTGCACACTCTTTTATCTGCGTTGGAGAGCCAGGAATTCCAGAGACAGAGGGAACATAGACAGCTTGAATTGAATCAACAAACAAAATATCAACAGCGTGATTACTCAAATATATTCGTAACTGTTCAATATTTGCCTCGTCTGAGACAAAAAGAGAGTCCGGAAGAGATTCGTCTTTTTTCTGAAGTCGTGAAAAACGCTGCTTAATCTGTGCAGGCGACTCTTCAGCTGACAGATAGACAACCTTTTTGCTGTTTTTTGCAAAAGCAAGTGCAATTTGATGCATAAGTGTACTTTTACCCACACCTGGAGGGCCACTAATCAGATTATATCCACCAACGGTAACACCACCTCCAAGCATTCTATCAAACTCTTCAACGCCTGAAGTAATGCGTGCTATATCCTCTTCTTTAACCTCAGAAAGAGGAATAACTTTACCACGAGGAGAGGAGACAAAGAGAGGGTGCTCTGTTTGAGTTTGCTGCTGTTCAATTCTTTCAACGGCACTGCTCCACTCTTGACACTCTGGGCAACGCCCAAACCACTTTAAAGTTGTATATCCGCACGCAGAACATTCGTACGCAGTTTTTTGTTTTGCCACTAGTTGCTCCGAGAGAGAATAAAAGGAATAGTAACGGTAGAAAGAGTCCCATTAAATTTTGGAAATTTCCATTTCTTCATAATAGTAGTCCGAACACAACGGTCCATTGTTCCGCCACGGAATTTAGAAGTATTATTAACAACTTTCACAACCTTACCACTACCAAGAACATGAATTGTAACCTCCATTCTTCCTCTCAGATGAGGATCATTTTTCAGTGATTTATTGTAACACGAACGAACAGTCCCCTCAAAGCGTTTTATGGTCATTGTAACCTGTTTCGATGAAAGCTCATCACCTGAAAGTGCGGCCTTGCCCCTCACCTTCACCTTATGTGTTGAAGCTCTCTGTCCACGGCTAAGAAGTCGCTGCCTAAACGCGACAAGTTCATCATCAGAAACCTTATCAAAAAGCCCTCGTTTCAATGCCGCTTTCTTCTTTTTTGGCTCTTTTGCTAATGCCTCTTTTCTCTCGGCTATCAGCGCTTCACGAAGAATGGTATCCTCTTCTCTTCTTGCCACTCTTTTGACGGTAATTCCCTTGATGCTATCTAGCTTTGTTACACCACTTGCAAAACGAAGATTGTTAAGATTAAGTTCCTCTTTTTTTTGCTGTACTATCGTTTTTTGTTCGCTGTTTTCCCTGTTTTGATAGAGAGTATAACCCCACAAAAGAGCAACACTGCCAAGAAGTACAAAAAGGAGAATTGTAACATGCGACAGATACGATTTCCACGATTTTCCTGACTGCTCAAAAGAGCTCTCCTCTTTTTCAGCATCAGCCAAGAATTCACGCATTTCATTATTCTCAAGCGACTCTTTATCTCTTCCCATCGCCTTATCCATCAGCTCTTTTGCCTCCTCTTTATAGGCAGCAAAAATATCATCAAAATCGTGGCAATCTTTTATTTTTATCCAGTCGGGGGTTCCCTCCTTCCAGATAAGTGTATCCCTAATTAAAGAACCTGCAAAAATCAGGGCAGCAACCTCATCAAATTCATGGGCTTTATCATCATTCACAAAAAAATAACGGTTATCACTCATTACGCACTCTCCGCGATTAGTTACATAACTGTATAAGAATAGTTTTTTATCGGAAAAGAGTCAAATTCTGTGAATATTTTATGGAGAAATCACATCGTCGGAAAAGCCATCTTGACCATTGTGAGCACTATCGACTCCTGCTCCACCACTGCCACCAAGACCGGGAATCAGTGTTGATGAAACATCCATTGCTGAATTAATATCAACAATGCAGATTGATGGCCCACCGCCACCACCACCGCCTTGGCCACCATTCCCGCCATTGCCGCCTCTGCCGCCGTATCCACCACAGCCCGCATCATCTTGTTCACTGCTTCCACCGTACGAGCCACAAGGGCCAGATGCGCCACCTGTGCCACCGACACCTCCAGCGCCACCATCGCCACCATCTCCACCTTGTCCGCTTCGAATATTTAAACTATCAAGAATAACTCCTGAGCTATCAACAAATAAAAAGACAATCGAACTGCCGCCACCATTTCCACCTATACCTCCAGCGCCCTGACAGCCACCAGCACCACCGCCGCCGCCACTTGAACCATAGCTGTCACAATAGTTATCACCGCCACGACCTCCGCCGCCGCCTCCGCCGCCGCCACCAACAGTGCCATCAGTGCCAGAAGTTCCGTCAGAAGGAGTGTATCCTTCTGTTGCAATTGAACCATAATCACCACCGCCATCTCCTGAAGAGCCATTAGAGCCAAGAGAGCCATCTTTGCCATTAGCATCCCAACCTGCAACCTTATGTCCTAAGCAGCTTGCTCCATCGCCATTATTCCCGCCAACTCCGCCAGCTCCACCACGTGCGTCCGCTGCTGCGACTCCTGGTGATCCACTACTCGTCTCATGGCCAGCGTCTCCACCTTTTCCACCAGCAACAGCACAAATTGAAACCCCACCTGCAGCTCCTCGAGGTCGAGAACAACCAGAGCATGTGCCACTTGAATCTTCACAGCCAGGAGTCCCCGTCTTGCCCTGCAGTCCAGCTACACCTGCCGGCTGTACCCCGCCAGCAAAACCATCGCCACCATCTCCAGAAGAGTACAGTCCTTCAACAAAAGAGATGTTGTGACAGTTATTGAGACGAATAGTAAAAGAGGAGGCTCCATCATAGGCGATAGCAGAGCTGATGTTCAGATAGTTGATGAAAATATTATCGGCATCATGGCATATCATTGTCCCTTCAGCAGGCCCATGAATTGATGCAATCCACGCTTTACCGCGCGCCCACACACCATGTTTGTAGCCACCATATATCTTCACATCATTTTCCAAAATAATAACATCATTTGTATAGTAATCGCCTTCAGCAACAAGAATGTACTCTTTTGCTGGACTATCTTTAAGCATTGTAATCGCAGCTTGAAGAGTGAGCAGTGGAAGTGTCTGCGTCCCTGGATTGGTATCTAATCCACCATCAACATCAACAAAAACCGCTTTTGCAATCTCGCCATCAATGCCATCACAATTAGAATCGGCAAAGGTATCATCGGGAGGGTCTGGATTCTTTGCACATTCGCTCAAATCTTCATCAGGAATCTCACTCTCATCAGCATCTGAGAATACTTCATCTACAACCTCATCTGAATCTATATTTTCATCATCTGAAAGCAAATCCTCATCAGCAATAACATCACTTTGTTCGTCACTATCGGAAAGAACAGCGTCTTTATCTGGCACGGCTATACTATCTTTGTCAACAGGAGGAGTTGCATCTTTATCTGGTAGAGAAGTGTAATGATCGGCATCATCAACTTGTGGAACATACACATCAGGATCATTTGTCTCACCCGAAGCGACACACTGACTGTTAATGCAGAGAAATCCACCTTCACAATCTTCACGCGTTATGCATTGCGCTTTTTCAGAACAAGCAATGGTAAATAATACAAGTGCCGACAACAGAAATAAAGACCATTTCATCCGGTTTCCCCCACAAAAGACATCTCATAATGATTATATCATAAAACAGAAAAAATGCTAGAGCCGGAATTTACGGGGGTCGAGAATTTTTCGGGTGTGACACCCATCATTATAAGTGCCATATTTAGTTTTAGCGTAACATCCAAAAATGTCCATTGGGTATTTATTGGCTTTCCATTATGCCATTGCAACCTCTTTTTTTCTCCACGCACTCCTAAGGGGTCAGGGCGGCATATTCGTATTTTAGATTATTATATATACAACTTTTCCTTTATAGTATCAACAAGTTCACTCAATTTCTTCGACTGATTAACTTCCTCTTCAAATCGAATCAACAAGCTCCCTACTCCATGATAACTCATATCTAATATCTCGGCAATTTCTCTGATTTTAAGAAGCGTTTCGCGCTTTAACATCAAACCATATATCTTGCGAGCAATATTATTGCGTTTCTTTACAATGAGATTCTTTTTAGAAACTCGGCAAACCTTCATGACAATTCGCCTGACCTGCTCTGGATCTCGGCGTATCAAAACGCTATATTCTGGCTGCGCAACAAAATCAATCTCTGACGGTTTCCATCCACCTTGCCGAAACAACTTTTCTTTGAATGCATCCTTTCCCAGAAGTGAGTGTTTCCCATAAATCGCCTCTTTTTCTGGCGGCTCGTTCAGCATCCCTGCAAGAATATATCGATAGTTCTCAACACCACCTGCGTACGAAAGAAC
>JAGLDR010000149.1 GCA_023145475.1 bacterium | reverse complement strand
TTAAAGAGAGAAATAGAGATGCAATTTATTACCGCAGATATCTGTGACGAACATCGCGACGAAGCACAAGTGCTTTCCCATGATTACAAAACCTATGGTGGCATTGAAACCTGCCACGGTCCTATCGCAACGATCAAGCTCGATGAGGAAAACTCGGATCTTATCACGATGCTCAAAGAGCCCGGTAATGGGCGTATTGCCGTGGTCGATGTCGATAGAGCCTTCTATGCCGTAGTGGGAGAGAACCTGATGAAATTTGCAAGAGACAATGGCTGGGCAGGAATCCTTATCAATGGATATGTGCGCGATACCAAGATCACCAAAACCATCCCTGTGGGACTTTGGGCACTGGGGACTTGCTCACGAAAAAGCCACGATAAAAAACCTGCCCACAGGGATATAGAACTCACTTTTGGCGGCGTTTCCTTCAAAAATGGCGAATATCTCCTGGCAGATCATGATGGAATTATCGTCATATCGAAGGATATTTTGGAAGGCTGAAAGTCTGTGTAATATTTACATCTTGGCTGCACATTGATATGTCATAATATTTGAAAGAGTTTGAAAGAGTCAACTAATAATGATAGATATTATTGAAGAGAAACATCCTTTGCACCGTGCAGCAATCATTACTTCTATTTCTATCGCTCTGATACTTTTTTTCTTGATTATGTATAACGAAACCCCTTTGACAAAGGGTAAATCCACATTCTATCTCCCCTCTTCATCCCCTGCCACCATCATACAAACTTTGGAAGAAAACGGCTATGAGTTAAACGCTTTCGATCGCATTGCCATGATGTTCATCAAGTCGCCGGACAAGGGCTGGTATAGAATCGACGGGGATGAAGTAGGACGCTTCTCCTTTTGGAAAAATCTACACAAAAAGCAGGCAAAAAGCATCCGTATTATCGTCTATGCAGGAGAGACGAGCAGTGAGATACTCCACCGCTTTGCAAGAGAAATGTTACTGAGCGAAGCGAAATTGAAAGAGTACCATGATGAGTTCGCTCGCTTCAAGGAGGGCAATATCCTTGCAGGCAAATACAGATTGTCACGCTCTTCCAATGAAGAAACAGTGATGCGTCACGTCCTCGACAACTCCTACATAGAAATGGATTTTTTTGCCCGTGAAGAGTTTGGCAGTGATTTTAACGAAACACAACTAAAAGAAGCTCTGATCATCGCATCAATTATCCAAAAAGAGAGTAATGACATCAAGGAAATGCCTTCTATCTCCTCTGTCATCCAAAACAGACTCAAAAAAGGAATGAGGCTGCAGATGGACGGAACACTCAACTACGGTAAATATGTACGTACCATCGTCACTCCGGAACGCATCAAAACCGATAAGAGCAGATACAATACCTATAAATACAAGGGTCTCGTTCCCGCTCCGCTGGGCAGTGTTTCGATAGAGGCACTTCAGGCAGCAGTATCTCCCAGCGAAAGCGACTATCTCTTTTTTGTGCTCAATGCAAAAGGCAAGCATGTCTTTGCCGAGACATATCAAAAGCATTTGAAAAATGTCAAAGTTTTCAAGGCTCACCTCCGACAGCGTGACAAGATGAAAAAAGATAAAGAGAAGAAAAAACAGAAAGTATTAAAACAAAAAACAAAACAAAAAGAAGCCAAACAAAGTGTAAAAAAGCCAGTGAGAACAACAGAGAAAAAAGTGATTAAAGAAAAAACTGTAACGCAGGAGAAAGATTTAAAGAAAAAATCTCCAAAGAAAACCATCGATAGCAATAAAAGCCGTATCCAAAAGCTCTTTTCTGATATCAATGCGACAAAGAAATGATCTTTTCGGCAATAACTTCTATAAGAGTAACAATTTGATATAATATCTTTCCAATAAAGAGAGGGTAGCAAGTTGGCCGAAAAGAATATCTGTTTTGTCACCGGAGGTGCCGGTTTTATTGGATCGCATCTTTGTGAAGCGCTACTGAGAGATAAGCGCATCGTCGTCACTCTCGATAATTTCGATCCCTTTTATGACCCTGCAATCAAAGAGCGCAATATTGACTCTATTAAAAAAATGATGCGGGAAGAGAATATCGAAGCCTCTCATTTTCGACTGATCGAAGGTGATATACGGAACATTGAGCTGCTCCGGAATATCTTTTCGGAACTCAAGCACCATGATGAAGAGATTACTATCCTGCATATCGCAGCAAAAGCCGGCGTGAGGCCCTCTATCGAAAATGCCCCGCTCTATAC
>JAGLDR010000148.1 GCA_023145475.1 bacterium | reverse complement strand
TGGCGGATCTGGCTATGTAACCGCTGCAGGAAATACCAACACTTCAACAACAAATGGTGTCCGTTCTGGAAATGGCGAAGTTAAGATAACACGAATTTGCGAATAAGAGATGTACCTTACCTATTGATTTTATTTTCAGTCAAGTTGCTTTTTCACCGAAAAAAGGTAAGCTATCCCAAGACTTTGGACAGATAATTGTTGGTAGAATATGCATGTTGGAAGTAATTAAGAGAAACAACAATCAGATAAAATGCAGATAAGATATGGATAAACACACACATAAATTAAGTTGTGATTTTCTGACAAATCAGAAGATATTGAACCTGATTTCTCAGATTGACTTATATAAAGGTAAGTGGAATAGCATTGAGAAACAGGAAAATATATACCTGAAAGAGTTGCGGAAAATTGCAACAATTGAAAGTATCGGTTCTTCAACAAGGATTGAGGGAGGAACTCTTACAGACAAAGAAATTGAAGAACTACTGAAAAATGTAAAAATAACTGAGCTAAAAACAAGAGATCAACAGGAAGTTATTGGGTATTATGATACGCTGGAAGTTATTTATGAAAACTACGATGATGTCAAGCTGTCAGAAAATCATATAAAACAGCTGCATCAGAATTTGCTGAAACATAGTGAAAAAGATATAAGACATCGGGGAGAGTATAAATCTCTTTCAAACAAAGTTGTTGCACGCTATCCGAAAGGAGTGCAAAAAGTCATATTTAATACTACGGATGTTTATTTAGTAAAAAATGAAATGAGTAATTTGATTGATTGGACAAACAGTCAATTTGAAAGTAAAGAAATACATCCTCTTATTATCATTGCTAACTTTGTTTATGAATTTTTATCAATTCATCCATTCCAAGACGGAAATGGAAGATTATCAAGATTGCTCACTACTCTTCTTTTGCTCCAACAAGATTACCTGTTTATTCAATATGTTTCTTTTGAAAACTTGATAGAAAGCACAAAAAAACAGTACTATCAAGCACTGATGGATGGTCAAAAAAACAGATATGAAGAGAGTGAAAATATTTCTGAGTGGATGTTATATTTCTTTAATAAATTAAGTCGTCTAATTCAGATTATCGATTCAAAATATGACCTATTCAAATCAAAAGGTGGATATTTGAATGAGAGACAAAAAGAGATAAAGTCCTATTTATCAGAAAACCAACCACTGAAGATATCCGATCTTGCAAAAAGGTTTGCTGACATCAACATTAACACCATAAAAAAAGATCTACAGTATATGAAAAAAGAGCAGATTATAAGAAGTATTGGAAAGGGAAAAGGAACGGTGTATATAATTTTATAAAAGCATAACCATTTGGGAATGAATCAGCTTACAAGAGATGTACCTTACCTATTGATTTTATTTGAGATGTAGTTACTAGCTTTTTTTGTGAAAGGTTTTTATTCAATCTTTTTTTTCGTAATCGGCGACCAATCTCTGCAATCAACTCCATATTACTCATTCCATACGCATCAACCATAACTACCCACACAGACGACATTAACTATATTATTGCATCCTATTGCTGTCTACAATCATCATTGCAACAAACGAAAAGCTGTTGTTAAGGATAAAACATCAAATCGCCTCATATTCTCTCTGCACAAGCTCACGCCCATATTTTCGTTCAAGACGGCGAACAACAAAATGACCGCGCGCCATATCTTGGAAATGATTCATAAAAACCGTATTGACAAGACCTCCACCAACAGCACCAATAAGCGGAACAGCCTGCGCAGCAGCCTTCGTTGAAACCTGCACACTAAACCGCTCAGCCACCTGAACAATCAGACGAACAAGAACAGGAGCACTCTCTTTCACAAGTCCACCTTTTGCGATAAACGCCGTTGCCTCACTCACCGTTTTTGCAAGAGCAGAACGAACCGCAAAATATCCAGCGTCAGTCGCGTCATCATCATCGGTTGGACCACCAAGAGCAAACACCTCAAGACAAGAAATCTTTGTATCATAATCACCCAGACTCTCACCCTCACTGCGGGCAATATCTGCAATTGAACGCATCATAATCGCCGT
>JAGLDR010000147.1 GCA_023145475.1 bacterium | reverse complement strand
TCTTGATACCAGTGAAGAAGATAGCTGGACGAGCCATTTCCAACGATTTGCATGTCTGGGGTGCTCAAAAGTCCCATCGGGATGGTGAAAAGGAGTGATATCACGGCTGAGAGTGTTAAGAAGAGTAGCACTAACTGCATGAAATTAAAGGTAGAGGAGCTGAGTTTGTTTTTATATGAAGCTCGTTTTGCCATCGCAATAAACCAGATGACTATCAGTGCAACGCCGTAGTTTGCGACTGTTCCCATGCCGATGAAGAGCAAGGCCCACTCATACGATTTGATGGGTAGTGATTTGAATCGTCCGAGGATAAATGCGACAATCAAAAGGACTATCATCAGCCCCCAGATGAGCATTGCAGGACCGATAGGAGGTCCACCAACAAACAGAACCCAACGAGATCGAGGGACGGCAAATTTGATGTCGATGTTGCTTGTCTTTCCGTTAAGATTGATAAGCGGTGTTCGCTTCATAAATGAGAATGGTGACATCTCTTTCCAGTGGAGTGCAACGGTCTGTTTTCCTGGATGGAGTGGGAGGGTTATTTCACCGTTTTTATTGGAGATGATTCGTTCGACGCTGTCAATAATCATCTTGTCAAGTAGTGCCTCTTTTGGCAGTTTTATCTTTATGCTATCGCCGATACTGGAGTTTATGCCGAGTGTCAGAACGACTTTTCCCGAGCTTGCGCCAGGTTTGTAATCGAGCATGGCACTTTCTATAGTTTTTGTATTGCCGGTGACGGCTTTTGGTTTTGATACTGCGATGGTAAGTTTTTCACCTGGTCGAGGTTTCCAGACGGGACTCTGTCTGTTTTGCAGTTTCAGTTTGGCAAGTCCGCTTGTTTCAATGTGCCATTTCGCCGACGCATCAACACTCCAGGTTTCACGCCATTCCAGATGTTTTGGTGTTTTAAGAACAATTTTATCCTCTTTTTTCAGTCGGGAACGCCATGAAAACTCTGTTTGGAATCCGCCCATGGTTATTTCAACTTTTTTATCAGAAACGCGGACATTTTCTGTGATGACTGATTCACCTGCAATCAATGGAATCGAGAGGTTAATAGGTCCTTCGTGTGGCACAATTCGCCGAGCTGTTGTATAGACTTCCCAATCATTTCTGAGAATAATTGTTCGGGAGATTTCAAGAAATGGGTCGATTGGATCGGGCAGGAATGTATCATCAGATTCAGAGACCGCCTGTTTTACCTGTTTGTCAAATTGAATTGTTCCACCAGGAACATTACCTTCAACCAATCCTGACACACTCCACGCTCCCGCGTTTACCTTCAGATTGTGGATTTCAAAGGGGAATGAGAGTTGCAGTGAATTTCCAAAAACAGTTCCTTTTATGACAACACGATTTTTTCCTTTTGAAAGGAGGAGTGAGGCTTTTTCTTTTGCATTATCAAAGCGAAGTATTCCTTTTTTATTGTTCACGCTGATTGATTTGGGATACCACTGTTTATATTGAGGAAGAGGGATGTGTAGGTCTGAAAAAGAGTCAAAATCAAGTTGTATGGTTATCTGTTTTTTGCCGACGGTTACCGCCCCTTTCACCATTGAGACGCAGTTCGGAAAGCAGTCAACTTTTGCTTCTGTTTGTTCTTTTTGCAGCCTCGTTTGGAGCTCTTTTAGCATTGTGTCAGAGGGGATTTCGGCTCGTATCATCTGAGGAAGTGCAAAAAGAAGCAGGAGTGGCACTATCATCACCTTTTTACTCTCTGTTATCATCTTTTTCACCTGATTTAGTGACATTCCAAGATTAAAAAGGATAAGTTTTATCAACAAAATGAGTATCAACAAAACTTTGCTGAAATTAAGCACCTTATTAAGGATTGGAGATATAAGAG
>JAGLDR010000146.1 GCA_023145475.1 bacterium | reverse complement strand
TGTCTGAGTGTGGCCATTCCAGCGACATCATTTGACATGCCCAGATTTGCGAAAATGTTGATATCGTCATACCAGGCGAGGGCGTCATGTTCTAAATCAGTCGTTTTTGCCTGTGAAGCCAAGACAATATCATCTCTCGTATTATTGCAGACAGCGCTGGCAAAGACAAGTCCAACTCCTTGGATATACGCGGATGGCGCTGAACCACGGTCAAGCCATGAAATGTCAGCACACGCAGAGGTCGAAGCTATGTCTCGTATTTTTGTAGTGATATCAAGGCAATCTGAATAGTCGCTCCACACACCTGATTCACAAGTGCGAATCTGTTTGCCAGAAGTGTCGCAATCTTGAGATTCAATCGTTCCTGAAATACATGCATCTGCATCGCTGGTGCTGTCTCCTGTGTTCGCAGAGTCACCATCTTCCGCACTGTCGCCGCTGTCAGCTTCGTCTGCATCTGTGACACTATCAGCAGTATTGCCTGAATCTTCATCGGGGGCAGAGTCAGCTGAATCATCGATATCTGGGCGCGATAAATCGTCGCCCCTACTGTCGATATCCACGCTGTTGTCACCGTCAACAATGGGTGGTGTCTCTTCCTCTCCGCACGAAGCGATAAAAAGAAGGAGAACAAAGAGTAGTAAGAGTCTTTTTTTCATTGTAGTACCTCATCTGTTATACATAACTTTCTTCAGCATCGTGGGAGTATATTTCTTTAGGGTGAAAAAGGCAAGTTTGAAAGTTTCTGTCTTGACTTTGCAATACGAATGTGTTACATTCTTGTAGGTTAACTGTTTGGGAGGCTACCATGCGAGAAGCAACAATAACAGCTAGAGTTGATGCAGACTCAAAAAACAGGGTTGAAATAGTGTTGAAAAAACTAGGACTTACGCATTCATCTGCAATTAATCTTTTTTACAATCAGATTCTTTTACAGGGTGGCTTGCCTTTTGAACTAAAAATACCTGAAAGTGTTACATCTGTGGTGCCAGCAGCAAGAGTGGCCGAACCAACTCCGACATATAATGCAATTGAAAATATTATTGATGATGTTGATGCTTTTCCTCAGAATATAAGGAAACTTATCTCCTCTTTTGGTAAGTCCGCAAGAGCAAAAGAGGCGTTGGTGAAGCTTGCTGTTGAGTATTTTATAGATGAAATGGAGTTTATCGCTGAGGCAGAAAAAAGAGTCAATGATAAAAATGATGGAACGGTTAGTGAAGAAGAGTTCAAAAAAGAGTTTGGTTTGGAGTGAGATGAAGATCAATGATGTTGGTTTGTTGAGAGGTTGAGTGTGGCTGAGATAACGCTTGAGTTTAAGGAGTCTTTCAGAAAGGACTTTAGAAGTATTCCCAAACAGTATCACAAGATAATATACAAAAAGATTGAAGCCTTGAAAGAGAA
This sequence comes from bacterium, assembly GCA_023145475.1. GTDB lineage: Bacteria > UBP6 > UBA1177 > UBA1177 > JAGLDR01 > JAGLDR01. Next base: position 1,468 of record JAGLDR010000146.1, on the reverse strand, counting down.
TCCAAAAATGGGGTCAAAATTAAAAGGTAATCTGGGAATTTTTCGAAGGTTTAAAGTCGGAAGTTACAGGGTTGCTTATCAGTATAAAGAGACAAAGTTAATTGTTCTTATGATAAAAGTTGGTGCTAGGAAAGATTTTTATGAGAAATTAAAAAGGCTTCATCCATAGAACTATCTTAGGGCTGTGGAGTTATATATCGCTCCACACTTGCTTGAAGAGCGTTGAGCCACTTTTCACGACTCTCTTCTGGTGCCATAATCTCAGCATGTGGGGAGAAGGAGAGAACTTTTCCAATAAGCTCGAAGTCTTCGCCAACAGCGATAGATAATTCCAAATATTTGTTGCCTTTTTCATCAATATCTTCGCATGATGCCTCAGGATTCCAGAACGCAGTGTCATCTTTCACAAAATCTTTTGCCCAGCCGTAAAAGCGAATTTGTACGCTTATTTCATCATTGCGGTTTGTTACTCGAAATGCACCAAAAGAGCGTTCAAGTTGGTTGTCTAACGCCTGCATATCAATAGAGTTAACAAATGATTTCTTTTGTGGGGTGACAGAGGTAATACGACTCAATTTATATGTTCGTGTTTCATTTTCCTTAACTTTCCACAAAATCAGATACCACGCAGCGTTATAGTTTATCAGTTTTAGTGGTTCAACCACCACTTTGTGCGGTTTTGAGCCAGGAGATGCGTGAGTGATAACAATTTGTTTCTTATCGACAAAAGCTGTTGCTATCTGGATAAATATTTTTTCATCAGGAATAAGAAAAGATGTCGTGTCATAGAGAATCGCCGTTGAAAGCGCGCTATATCTGTTCTCTATATTTTTGAGAGGAAATATCGTGTCAGAAGAGAGCAGAGATTTGAGAAGATAGAGAGCCAGTTGATGTTTGTTAGAATCAAATCCTTTATAGATATATTCGCCCGTTATTCCCTTTTTTCTTGTCGCTTTTATGGGGAGTTCTAACACATCTTTCATAAAGTGAATGTCTTCATCTACCGTTCTTTTTGTGCAGCTGAAGTGTTGCATGACTGATGCGATATTTATAAAACCGTTTTCTCTGATTTCTTTGTCGATAAAAAAGATTCGTTCGATTGAACTCTTTTTGCTCATAACTTCCTCCGATGCAGCGTCGAGGGAGTATATTTCTTTATGGGGATAAAGGCAAATCTGCTGGGCTTGTTTGTCTGAAAATGCACTAATAATGTGATTGGAAAAGTGCCTTAACCTTGTATTTTGTCCATAAATGTGTGAAAGTAACCTTGTTTTTTGTCGAACATTCTTCTATCTAACCTTGTTTTTTGTCTATAAATATGCATAATATACCTTGTGTTTTGTCTATTTTACGCTGGAGGACAATGGTATGCATCGAGATTTATTAAAGAATCTAAGTGATTGGATGGTTGATGAAAGACGCAAGCCATTAATTATGCGAGGAGCAAGGCAAGTTGGAAAGTCATGGC
>JAGLDR010000145.1 GCA_023145475.1 bacterium | reverse complement strand
CCAAAGACGAGAATATCTGCTGCATCTTGTTCGCGAAGTAGTTCAACAACGCGAGGAAGCAGTGTGTTGTGTGCACCAGACAAAATTGAGAGTCCAACAGCGTCAACATCTTCTTGAATCGCGGCGTTTACAATTGATTCAGGTGTTTGACGAATACCGGTATAGATGACTTCCATTCCAGCATCACGAAGTGCGCGGGCAACAAATTTTGCGCCACGATCATGCCCGTCAAGGCCTGGTTTTGCGACTAAAACGCGGATAGTTCTTTCACTCATTATATCTCTCTCCTTTACAGAATAACTGTCTCTTTATGTTCACCAAAAATTTCTTGCATTGCATAGATAATTTCGCCAAGTGTTGCATAGTTTTTTGCAGCAGTAATGATGTATGGCATCATATTTTCATCGCTTTTTGCAATTTCGGTTATTTTTTTCAAATTTTCAGCAACAATTTTGTTATCTCGTTCAGCTTTTACCGCATTTATCTTATCAATTTGGCGTTGTTGAATTGATGGATCAACTTTAAGCAGTCCGCTTGGTGGAGCCTCTTTAACTTGAAATTTGTTGACACCAACGACAACTTTCTCACCGCTTTCAATCTCTTTTTGGTAGTAGTACGCGCTGTCTTGCACCTCTTTTTGTACAAATCCCTTTTCAACAGCCTCAACCATTCCGCCGAGGTCATCAATTTTTGCAATGTAGGCTTTTGACTTTTCATACATATCGGTTGTCATACTTTCAATAAAATATGAGCCAGCCAATGGATCAATGGTATTTGCTATTCCACTTTCGTGAGCAACAATTTGCTGTGTTCGGAGTGCAATTCTTACGCTCTCTTCCGTTGGCAGAGCAAGTGCTTCATCATAGCTGTTTGTATGTAGAGACTGCGTTCCACCAAGTGTTGCAGCAAGTGTCTGAATGCCAACACGAACGATGTTGTTCCACGGCTGTTGTGCTGTCAAAGTTGAGCCAGCAGTTTGAGTGTGAAAACGAAGTTGCATAGATTTTGCCTTTTTTGCCCCAAAGCGATTTTTCATAATTTCAGCCCAGAGACGACGAGCTGCCCTAAATTTTGCAATCTCTTCAAGCAAATCGTTGTGAGAGTTGAAAAAGAAGCTCAATCGAGGAGCAAAAACATCAACCTCCATACCTGCTTTCAAAGCAGCATCAACATAGGCAATTCCATCGGCAATGGTAAATGCAATCTCTTGCACTGCGTTGCTGCCAGCTTCACGAATATGGTATCCAGAGATGGAAATAGTGTTCCATTTTGGCACATTCTGCGAACAAAACTCAAAAATATCAGTAATCAAACGCATACTTGGTTTTGGTGGGAAACGGTATGTTCCACGAGCGATATACTCTTTCAAAATATCATTTTGGATTGTTCCCGTGATTTTATCCATGCCGACACCCTGTTTTTCAGCAACTGCGATATAAAACGCAAGCAAAACTGGAGCGGTGGAGTTGATAGTCATCGAAGTTGAAACTTTGTCGAGCGGAATGCCAGCAAAAAGAATTTCCATATCGTGCAGTGAGTCAATCGCAACACCAACTTTGCCGACTTCGCCGTCTGCAAGTGCATCATCACTGTCATATCCAATCTGTGTTGGCAAATCAAAGGCAACACTCAGTCCCGTTTGACCTTGGCTGAGAAGGTATTTATACCGCTGATTTGATTCTTCAGCGGTGCCAAATCCAGCGTATTGACGCATTGTCCAGAAACGGCCACGATACATTGTTGGCTGTACTCCGCGAACATAAGGATATTCGCCCGGCATTCCTAGTGTGTCAAGATAGGTGTCGTCTTCTCGTTCTGGAAGATAGACCGGTTCAATTGATGCATCGTAACTTGTTTTGAAGGTCTCTTTTCTTTCAGGAAACCGATCAACAGCTTTTTTATATAGCGTTGATTTCCATGCTTGATGGCGCTCATTGATACTCATGCGTTTCTCCTCGCATACAGTTAAAACGGTGTCAGTTTATGCGTTTGTTCTTTTTATGCAAAATAAAATTAAATGGACAAGAAGTTTTAGAGAGTAAAAT
>JAGLDR010000144.1 GCA_023145475.1 bacterium | reverse complement strand
TAAAAGGCCTCCTTTTGTGTTCGCAAAAGCAACCATTTCTGTCCCCAAATCATAGGCTGACTTTTTTTTGTCTTTTTTGACAATACACACTTTAAACTGTACTGTACTGGAGTCACCTTTTTGTATTAAATCTAATAATTCTAATGCGTCCATAATTCGTGACTTCTCTTTCTATTGTTAAATATCAATTTAGTTAGGATTACAGGTTTTTCCATCTGCATCAAGCGTATACCCTGAGCCACAAATGCAATAGACACCACAATTCTTAGGACCACAATCAAGAGTTGATGTCCCACCTGTCGGATCGCAATCTCCATCATTCTTGTCGTAGTAACAAGAGCCAACTAGTGTTGTTGTGTCTCCCGCTTTATAACAGCGTGTATAACCATCTGTACTGTCTCCACCACAATCGGCACCACATCCATTTGCATTAGGTGGATTTTTTATATCGCACTGAGAACATGAATGCGGCTCACAATCCATAGAAGGCACTGGGAATATTGTTACTACAAGAAGATTCTGGTCAACCCAATGCTCATCACACACACAATTTGCCGTATTATCTGCTTTATACTCACAGTGACCATGACCACTTGTGCAGTCAGCACTACACTCAGGTTTACATTCTTTTGGATCTTGACCGTTATAGTTTTGATATCCGCTTGCGCAATCTACACAACCGATTCCGGCATATCCTGGCGGGCAAGCCACACAATCTGCACCACTCGCTTGATACCCTGCGGCACACTCACTACAATCTGCGCCCGTATAAGCGACCGAACAGGTACAAGTTGCTGGTGGAGGACCAACGCAACTACCACGCCCATTACAAATTCTGGCACCGTCACATGTCTCACAAGTGTCACCACTGTATCCATCAGGGCAACCACAGTAAGGAGGTTCACTCCCTTCAACACATGGTTTTGTTCCAGAACAACTGTTCCCTTCAGCAATCCATGCAGCGCATGTTTGATAACAGGAGCCATTTCCATCGCTATCTTGATATCCGGTGGCGCAACCCTCACACCAACGACCATCATAGGCATCAGTGCACGCACAGGTTGCAGTCATACCAACATCGGCACAGGTTCCATGTCCATGACACGGTGGAGGATCAAATGAGCAACCAACATTTTTAACACAACCACCTATTTTACCATCACCATCTTCATCACCAGTCGCCACCTCTTCATGGTGCCATCCTGGATCACATTTCATAGGAATATCTTCGTCTGGAGTCGTATCGGCAGTATCTGCTGTATCTGCTGTATCGGCTGTATCTCCATCATCACCACTGTCAGCAGTGTCCGCTGCATCTTCATCTGGAATAATCAAAGTGTCACCATTATCTTCATCAACCGCTGAATCACCACTATCTTCATCAGGAATAATCAGCGTATCACCATTATCATCATCAACAACGGTGTCACCAGAATCATTATCCGTTGCACTATTTGCTGTATCGGCTGTATCTGCTGTTGAATCACCCGTATCAGTGCTAGTATCACCTGTATCCATTGTGTCACCACTGTCATCAACACCTTCGGGTGCAACACAAATATTACCTTCACACTGCCAACCATCAAGTGGACAATCAGCGCTGGTAATACAGGGATCTCCTGAAATAACTGTATCTTCCGTGCCACATGAAACAAAAACTATCGCACCAAAAAACAACAATAATAGCAACCATTTTTTGAACATCATCGACTCCTCCCACAATGTGACATACTCAACAAGAACATAGTATAGTGTTTGGAGTTATTTTGTAAAGAGGTGATTTATATAAAAAAAGTTAACGCGAAATGACCCGTTCTATAACCTCAATGCTCTTATTGATAATAATATCAATATCAGCGCGTTCAACAATCATCGGTAACCACCAATAAATCACATTGCCAAGTGGCCTGAGAACCAGACCATGTTTGAGTGACTCTTGATATATCTCAAATCCAACATTTCGGTTTGAATCAAAGGGAGTTTTGTCCTTCCGACTCTTCACAATGTCGATAGCTCCAACAAAGCCTTTATACCTTATATCTCCAACAAAATCAAACTGTTGCAGCTCACGAAGGCGTGAATGAAAATGTTCCATAACCTCATGTTTTGCGTGAGGATAATTGTTCTCTTTGATTATATGCATTGTCTCTATTGCTGCTGCGCAGGCGAGTGGATTTGCGGTATAACTGTGACCATGAAAAAAGGTCTTCATAATGTCACCGTAAAATGAGTTGTAGACATCTTCTGTGGTTACGGTCAATGCAAGTGGCATAAACCCAGCAGTTATCGCCTTTGAAATCGCAAAAATATCGGGTTTGAAGCCTTTTGCATGCATAAAGGCAAACAGCTCTCCTGTTCTGCCAAATCCTGTGGCAACTTCATCACAAATTATGAGAATGTTATGCTCATCGGCACACTTTCTTAAATCGTTTAGATATTCTGGATGGTAGATTTTCATTCCACCTGCACCTTGCAGAATTGGCTCAACAATAACAGCGGCAACGCTATTTTTGTTCTCTTCCATCGCCTTTCTCATCGGCTCAAACGATGCGGAATCATATTCAGCCATCGCGTCAAATGTGTAGTCTTCCGTTGGGTTCACTTCGTATGGTGCCGTCACTCGAATAGTGTCAAACATCAGTGGTTTATAGGTCGCGTGGTACAAATCAACTGCACCAACACTCGTCGCGCCAAGCGTATCACCGTGATAGGAGTTATTCAGCATAATAAAACTGTTTTTTCCTTTAATTCCTTTGTTTACCCAGTATTGAAATGCCATTTTTATGGCAACTTCAACGGCGGTTGAACCGTTATCTGAGAAGAAATAACGGGTGAAAACCTCTGGAATCATCTCTCTGAGTTCGTCAATCAGCCCAGTGGCATACGGATGGGTAAAACCTGAGAAATTGACATGCTCAAGGGTATCAAGCTGCTTTTTCATCGCTGCTGAAACACGCTTATTTGTATGACCAAGAAGATTTACCCACCATGAAGAGATAGTATCATAATACTGGTTACCTGCATCATCATACAAAAAGAGCCCTTCCCCTCTGACGATAATCACGGGGTCAATCTTTTCATACATCTTCTGCTGAGTGAAAGGGTGCCACACATGCTTTCTGTCGGTCTCTAATATCTTCTGTCGATCATAACTCATAGCTGCCTCCGTTAAACAGTCTCATATAAAGTAGTAAGAGAAAATGGTTAGATGTCAAGAAGAGAGACAATCCCAACAAAATGAGCAACCGTCCCAGCAACGGTGAAAAAGTGCCATATCGCATGAGAATATGGCATCTTCTTGAGCATATAAAACACCGCGCCGATAGTATATAAAAGACCGCCAGCGATAGCCCAGAGCAACACCTCAAACGAGACAGCGTCAATAAACGGTTTTATCGCAACAATAACGGTCCAGCCCATTCCAAGATAGATTGAGATAGAAATCCACTTATATCTATCAAGAAAAAAGATTTCATACACGGTTCCAACAATCGCAAAAAACCATATCAGCCAAAAGACAGTCCAGCCCCACACTCTACCCATTCCAAGGAGAGAAAACGGCGTATATGTCCCCGCAATCATAAGGAAGATAGCGATGTGATCGTAGTACCTGAGTTTCCGTTTCAATTCAGCGTCGTGAACAGCATGGTAAATCGTAGAAGCCGCATAAACAAGAATCATTGCTATACCGTATATCGCACAGACAACAATCTCTTTTGCGTCCCCATTTCTTGCACTAATAAACAAGAGTGAAATAACCGCTGGAAAAGATAAAAAAAGCGCAAAACCATGAATTATAGTGTTAGCCCATTCCTCTTTTTGTGAATATCGTCGTTTCTGCTTTGCGGTCATATTGGCAATTGTTCACACCTCAATAAGTTGATGGATTGTACTCTCACCACGGAAGAATATCAAATTTTCAGAAAAGGCTAGATTATAACCTGCTTTATGATATACTAGCTAGATTTAGTTTTTGAAAGCTGGAGGCTTTGATGAAAAAATTTCTATTCTTACTAATTACAGCGATGCTCTTTTTCACTGCGTGTGATTTTCAAACCAGCGGTGTAAAACATGATGCTGACTTTGGAGAAATCCTAGACGAAGATAGCACCGCGAGTGATGACGATATAGCAAATACTGGAAATTCTGCAGATGATGGCGATAGAGCTGACACTGCTGACACTGCTGACACCGCAGACACTGCTGAT
>JAGLDR010000143.1 GCA_023145475.1 bacterium | reverse complement strand
ATCAGTGGAGCAACAGAAGAGGGCGCAGGAACATTTAAAACTGCGGCACTACCAGTGCATCTTCTTGACCATGTTCCCACATTAAACAAAAGCGAAAAAACATTCAAAGGGTGGACTCTTTTCACAATGAATTCCGGCGTTTTCACCGGCATTGGTGGAACAGGATCTGAAAACCCTGATTTCCCTGTAACTATTCTCGCTTACGATATGGAAGGTGATATTGTCTGGTACTCCATTCAAGCGGATATGACCATTGGAGACACACGATACTATCCAAAAAGAGGACTCATTTCCACAACAACAATGCGACTCGCACAATTTAAGGCAGAGTCTGCATATCGTGAAGTCAACTGGGAGGGAAATACTCTCTTTAACAATCCCCAGCAACCAGTCATAACCACAGCAATGGATCAACGCTATCATCACACATTTGAGCGTCGTCCAAATGGAAATTTATGGTCAATTATTCATCACATGGAAAATTATCAAAATGGGGGGAATCCCGTTCAACAAGTGCTTGGCGATGATATTGTCGAAATGGATGCTGAGGGAAACACTATCTGGTCATGGAATATATTTGAACATGAAACACTCGACCTCTCTGGTGTCCCACCAACGACAGTTGTCCACGATTGGACCCATGCAAACTATCTTTTTCTGAATGACGATGAATCTATACTCTATCTTAACACACGCCACCTTTCAACACTCTATAAAATAGAAAAGGCAACAGGCAATGTACTCTGGCGATTTGGCTGGGATGGCGATTTCACTATGACGGGCGATCACCCTGCACCGTGGTTTCGATTTTCACACGCCTCAAAAATACTAAAAAACGGACATATTTTGATGTATGACAACGGTAACGATTTGCGAAATTTTAGCAGAGCAATCGAATACGAAATTAATGAAATTGATATGACTGCAAAAGTCGTCTGGGAATATGGTGGACCAAAAAGTGAGATGTGGCAAACACTCTACTGGGGTGATGCCGATAGATTGCCAAACGGAAATACACTCATCTGTGCAGGAAATTTCGACAAAGGTACTTTATCCATCATCAAAGAGGTAACCGATGCAGGCGAAAAAGTGTGGGAAATTCTCTTTCCACTCCCCGATGAAACTACCGTATATGGTATTTATAACGCAATAAGAATTGTTCCGCCTGTGAAAATCACTCGATAAATTTAGTTAGATGCGATAAAATCGTGGTACCAGAGATTAGACTTTATTAGGACAATTGATTGGATGAGTATTAGTATAGAGTTAAAAAAACTGACGAGCTTTTTTGAGCTTCGTGGAAACAGAATCCTAGAAAATTACTTCAATGACATATCGGATGACTGACCTGATACTTACATCCCTTTTTTCAGAAACAACGATATAAAATAGATGGTTTGAAACATGGTTTTTGCTATGGTTTATGCTATGGTAATTAGATGGTCTCTAAGGGATCGGGCACACTTCTTATTGCGGCAACGCAGGAACTCAGAGAACTCGATATCAATTATTCTGAAAGAGTTTTGTTTGAAGTCGTTGATGTTGATGAAACTGCATTTTACATGGCATATCTTCAAATCTCTCTTTGCGGTATGGCTGCCCGAGTAATTCATGGCAACAAAAGAGATTCAAAAGATATTGGCGCAAGAAATCACAGCACAAAAATCGTGGAAGAAAACCGATAAACAGAGAACTTCAAACACTCATAAAAAAAATGAAGCTAGATAATAATTGGGGAGCAACAAGAATCAATTCTGCCTGTCAGCGTGTAGGTATACTGTGTGGTTGCACCATCTTTGGTTACGGTTTGCATTCTGTTCATCGAATCGTAGGTATAATTTACCACGGTTGACGGAGTTGTTCTTGTGACAATATTTCCGTTATTGTCATACAGATAACTGATGAATGTTCCATCAAAATTAGTAACTTTTTTCAGTCTGCCATTTGCAAAATACTCATAGGCTGTTGTCCCGTTTGCATCGGTGATTGTTGCTATTCTGCCTAACGGATTTTCGTAGGTGTAGGCAATTTCAGAATTATCAGGAAGGGTAATTGCAGTTAGACGGTTATAGATGTTTTCATAACTGTAGGTGATTGACTGGTTGTTAAAATCTGTAACAGATTCTCTACGATTTCTATCATCATAACTGATTGTCTCAAACTGTCCCAGTGGAAGTGTCCGTTTTACAACTTGACCAAATTCATTCTGTTGCCATGTAGTTGTATTGACTTCTGCATCCTGTTCAACTGTTTTCCAACCGTTTTCTGTGTAGTCATACGCTGTTGAATTGTCATAGGCATCGGTAACTTGATTCCTTCCGTCAAAGTCATATTCTGTTAGCAAACACTTCACTCTAAACCCCGATTAAATACGCTGTTATATTACCAACATTATCTAACAAAATCAATATCTTTCACAAAATATCTATTTATTATAAACTCTGCTTTTTCCACCGTTAAAACAGTCCTCTTGTCGACAACGGAACACCAATAAATAGCGGAAAACGCAAAACAGCGACTTTTTTTACAAAAAAGATGGTGTTCTCTCCCATATTCAGAGAAAAAATGCTCAGCAAAAACCCAATAAAATCAATATGTTACTTGGCGAATATGCATATATGCAGACCTGACCCTGTTCCGGTTCT
>JAGLDR010000142.1 GCA_023145475.1 bacterium | reverse complement strand
CCGTAGAGTATGCGATGAAAATAGTCTCTTTCGCTGTTGAATTGAATCTCAATGATGATAAGTTCGCCTTTTGAATTGGTGACCATAATGTCAACGCGGTTGAATTTGTCAAGCTGGTTTTCTTGATTTGCTTCAGACTCTAAAATCTCTTTTATGGTGATATCATCAAACAGGAGTTCACTTAAAAACCCTTCAAGAATGGGGTAGTTAGCCTTTGAACGAAGCAATTTTTTCATTGCCCAATCAAGTGAAACGAGCTGTCTTCCTGATCTCATTCTTTATCTCCTTCAAAGAGTTCTCTTTTATTTTACAGAAATAGAGATAGATTGCAAATGAGAGAGAGTTTTTTTTGTAAGAAAAGTCGCTGTTTTGCGTTTTCCGTTATTTCTAGGCATTCCGTTAAACTGGAACGGGGTCAGTTATTCCCTTGAAAGTCAAATAAAAACTCACCGCTTTTCACCTCTCTAATTTGTTACTGGTATCTGAATCATGATTCCCAAGAATGCCCATTTTAGTCTTTTAATTGTTTCCATTGTTTTCCCCTGAATTTCATGCCAATATCTTAGAAATAAAATGGAGGAGGATAATCTTTGACGCAGGGGTAAGCCCCTAAAAGTTGTGTTCTCTTTATACTGTCTCTTCTATGAACTCATACGGCTCATTGTAGACTACCATATGCATTAAATTGAGGGGGTTGTAAAAAGGGGTGTAAATCATTGAAATCAAAAGAGAAAAAATGGCGCGGTCGACCAGACTCGAACTGGCGGCCTCCGGCGTGACAGGCCGGCGTTATAACCAACTTAACTACGACCGCACCATAAAAGGAACAAGTGGTGGGTGCTGCAGGGCTCGAACCTGCGACCACCGGCTTGTAAGGCCGATGCTCTCCCAACTGAGCTAAGCACCCGCTCAATTGTGAGGCAATTTATACTGATTCAGCGGTGGTTGTCAATAAATTTTTGTTTTTTATTTCATCATTAAATGTGTCGACTTCTCTTTTTGTTTAAGATGCGATATATCGCTATTTTTTGGGTGGACTTTTTTTGGTTGAAGGTTTTTCTACCTTCTTCTTTTTGTTAGGCATTTTAAAGGTTGCGTGTTTTGCCGATGTTGCATAGACAATATCTTTCTCTTCATCGTAAAGATATTCTCCTCCATATGGATCAGCGGAGATAGATGAAATATATCCAGCTTTCACAAGTGAAGAGAGGTCTTTTGATGGATTTTTTGCATACTCTTCTTGATATTTTTTTGCTGCTTTAGTAAGTGCGGCAAGTGATTTGAAAAGAGTGAGTCTTTTGGTTAACTCCTCTTTCATATGTTTGTCTTTGGCTGTTTTAAGCCTCTCTTGCGTATAGTAGATGCCAAGATCGTATCCACCAGAGTTTGCAATAACGCGTGATACAAGCCAGTAGAGTTTTTTTGGAGCACTTTTCATGCGGGCTCCTTCATACATCAACTTATATGCTGTAGCGGTATCTCCAAGAGAGTAGTAGCTGTTGTATCCTTGATTGAAGAGAAATCTATAATTCTCAGGATCGACTGTATGGCCAAACTGTAACAACTTATTGGCCTCAAGCACCGCATCAGCGGTTCCCATTGAGACGAGTGCTGCCTCACCAAAGAGGAGGAGGAATGAGAGATCAGGATTCAGGGCGATAGTAACATGTAGCATCTGTGAAAGGAGAGGGTATGTCTTGTCTGTGAGATAGTGTTGCCCATAATAGTATTGAGCTTTACTCATCAGAAAATTTGCGGTAAATGCATCATATCCAAGATAGATAACTTTTGCCCACTTTGGTGCCGGGTAGGCATCAATAGTTTCAACCACTGGTTTTGGTGTGTTGAGCTGGAGTGATCTGAAGTGGAGAAATGCAGGAATAATTGCTAAAACAAGGAGAATTCCAACAATTGTAGAGATGTTACGAATTTTCATTACGCCGCTCCTCTTTTACCTTGTGAATATCTTCTTTCAGTGAAACGATAAGTTCTGCAAGAAAGCCCATGAAAAGAAAGAGCAATCCAGAGATAAAGAGGATGACAATGAGATAGAGAAGGGGGCGTGTGCGAAGCAGTGGTTGGTGCAATAGCCATGTTGCGTATGCAAGCCAGCCTCCAATTCCTATAGCAGTCATAAGTTGTAAAATTCCCATCAATCCAAATATTCTCATTGGTGCTTTGGTGAAAGTTAAGACAAATTTTACTGCAAGTGAATCAAGAAATGCAATAGGAATCCGTCTCAGTCCAAAATGGCTCTTTCCATGAGCTCTTCTGTGCCATTTGACTGGAACTTCACTGACTTTATATCCTTTATCGTGAAGAATTTGTGCGATAAATCGGTGCCAATCGCTCCTCAACTCTAAATCGTTCAGACATTCGCGTTTGAATGCCTTTATCCAGTTCATATCATGCAATCTCGTGCCAAAAAGAAAGTTGCTGACATCGTTGTATGCTCTGCTCATCAGAACTTTTAGCTGTCTGCGTCCTTTTCTTCTGCCACAAACGACATGGCTACCATCGTCAAATCCTGCAAGAAGTGCTGGAATATCCTCATCAGGATGCGATTCCAAATCTGCGGGGAAAAACATGATAATATCGCCCGTAGCATGGGTAAATCCTGTCTTCATTGCTTGAGTCAGCCCACGGGATATACGATGTTGCAAAAGAATAATCCAAGGCCGCGTTTTTTGCAAACCTTGTACAATTTCTGCTCCATTATCGGTCGAGCCATCGTCAACGAAAATAAGCTCTATCTCTCTTTTGACCGCTTTCCCACCTGTTTCAACTCGTTCAACAAGTTCAACAAGAGATTCACTCTCATTAAGAAATGGTATAAAGACAGAGACTTTTTTCACTCAGCCGCTCCTGTTAGTACCACTCTTCTCTTCTCTTTATCAGGTTGTTGCCGATAAAGAATAGCAGTGTTACCAATGATGCCGACAAGAAGTGCCTTGCAGTCAGTGGCCAGTTTTTCAGCGAGCTCTTTTTTCAGCTCTTTATTGTCAATAAATTTTATCTTTATCAACTCATGGGCGAGTAACGCTGCTTTGATAGATTTAACGAGTTGTTCTGTTACGCCATTCTTACCAATTTGTACAACTGGCTTCAATGCGTGAGCAAGCCCTCGTAACTGCTTGCGGTCTTTGCTTGTATATTTCATTTTATACCTCCATTCCTTGTATTATAGTATGCTCTGATAGATATGATTCAAGTTTATTTAAAAGTAGTGGTTTTACCGAGTGCCACAGTGGTGCTGCAAGAACATCACTTTTTGCTGTGCTAAAAAGCCGCATTATCACAATATCTTTAGGCGTTTTTGCAATAACTTCTGCAAGAAATTTAATATATTCATCTTCTGAAAAGAGATGAAAAGGCTCTTTTTCATATTCTGCGAGCATATCAGTATTGTGATAGAGTTGTAGATGATGTAGTTTTATCCCGTGGACAATAGCGGGACTGTAGGAGTCGGCAACACTTTTTAACATTGTCTCTTTTGTCTCACCGGGAAGACCTAAAATAAGGTGAGCAAGTACTTTGATTCGCCCATTTCCATACTTTTCAATTGTTTTAACTGCATCAAAATATGTCTGTGTTGTATGTCCTCGTTTAATTTTTTTGAGAGTTGATTCATCTGTTGACTGCAAGCCAAGCTCAAGCCAGATATCAAAATCGTCAGGCGCAACATCTAATATTGCCTCAATAATTTCTTGAGATATATAATCGGGCCTTGTGCTGAGTGTGAGACCACGAATGCCTCGCAGAGATACGGCAGCTTTATAGAGTTTTTTAAGATGCTTGACATTGCCTGCTGTCGATGTTCCACTTTGGAAATATGCAATAAAATCATGCGTTTTATAGCGATCAGACATAAACTTTGTAGAGCGTGCAAACTGCTCTAGCCACCCATCAGAAAAGGGGACAATTGAACCAGGTGGAAGAAATGAAGAGTGATCACAAAAAGTACACTTTCCCCATGGACAGGGTGAGCCAATATCAAAAGAGAGTCTGACAACACGGTTGCCAAATCGCTGTTTCATATAGCGGTTAGCTGTGTAGATGTGATGTTCAAGCATATTAAGGACTCCTCCGTGACTCCCTTCCTGAGAGGGGTTATTATGCGGGCAGATAGGAGATGGTCAATTTTTTTGCACGACTCCACTTGCCTTTTGATTCTATTTCGCTAGAATTCCCCTCCGTAGTTGTTCATTTTTAGAGGATAGTAATGAAAGTAGATGTTAAGTGGACTCATAATGAGTTAGCGTTAGATGGTTATAACGACCAAACAGATGATATTACCCCAATGAGACAGCCTGGTCCTGCGCCAAAGCACCTCTTTTTGCAAGGAATTGTTGGTTGTACAGCGATGGATGTTGTGGCGATAATGAAAAAGATGCGTCTTGATATGCCAGAATCTTTTGAAGTACATTTAGATAGTGAATTAGCAGACACCCACCCAAAAGTTTTCACCACCATGCACCTGACCTATGATTTGAAGGGGACAACCAATCCAGAGCGTTATGTTCGCGCAGTTGAACTCTCTTCAACCATGTACTGTGCACTGAGTTATATGATGAAAAAGATTTGCGATGTGAAAACGACAGTTCTCTACAACGGTGAAGAGTTGCTCTATCCGCCAAAATAAAAAGATCGGATTTGCCATTTTTTTAAATCTGTAATAATACATTTATTCGTTGAACGGGAGGGGTCAAATCGTCACATTTCTTCAAAATGTAACGAAATTACCCCGTCCCTGATAAACATCCCATAAAATAAAAAACGCCTGCGAGTGGGTATTCGCAGGCGTTTTCGTTGGTTCAGGCAGAATGCCTGTGTTGTTGTTGGGGAAATCATATATAAAAGAACATCAATCACGGTTACAATTATAAGACGAAAGCGATATGAAAAAAGTTACAGGTTATATTTTTAGAGGAGTTTTACTGTGGCGATAGTAGGCAACTTTAATGCTCTTTTCACCAGCGGTAAGGACAATCTCTTGCGTATGGCGAAAGCCGTTGTAATCAGCCACAACAGAGATGGCATAGACACCAATCTCATCTACAGAGACAACAAATGGGATGCTATTTTCACCGCTTTTTAGTGTGGCAACCCACTCATGGTTTCTTGTGTTTGCTAAGACTTTGTTGTCGGTATTAAAACGGACACCTTGTGGCAGGGCAATGGAAAAATGAACGCCTTCAAGTTCACTCTTTGCAGCAAAATTCAGTGATATGGTGACTGCGCCTCTTTCAACTTCAGATTCAGCAATGAGCGTTCGCTCAGATTGTGGTGTTTCGGTGTCAGGTGTTGTGTCAAAAAGCACAACGGTGGCGATAATAAGGGCAAGCAGTACAAAAGATGAGGCGATTTTGAAGCCCCACAAACGGGAAGGGGCGTTTTGAGACTCTGTTCGTGCAGATTCAGACAGTGTAACCAGCTTCATATGCAACGCTGCCGTCAACTCTTTTGATGGAGTATCAGCAGAAGCACTGTGAGCGTCAAACAGTTTCTCTAACTGTTGTTCAGCGGCTTGTCTCTTTCTGTCTGTGGTCATTTAACACCTCGTCTATCCGAAACTGTGACGAATTTATTCATGAAAATGTTACTCATAGCCACTCTTTTTTTTGTTCAAGCAGCATATCCGTCAGCTTCTGTTTCGCTCTGTGCACCCGCACCTTCAGCAAATTAACCTTTATTCCGATTGTTTGAGCGGCCTCTTCGTATGTCAATTCCTGCAAATGTACCAAAGTGACAGCTTCCGCATAATCAAATGGCAGTTGCGCAATCATCTTCCGCAGGCGAAGTGATGATTCACTCTTTTCATAGTTTTCTTCTTGATTTTCCTCAGACGCAACAATGATATTATCGGTATTTGCGACTATTTTGTTGTGGTATGGCTTTTTTATCCAATCGCGAAAGGTGTTTTTTGCAATGACCCATAACCAGGTGGAAAATGATGAGTTTCCTTTGAATGACTTGATGTTTAAAAAGGCTTTAATTACCGCTTCCTGATAGATGTCAGCTGCGTTTGCGGTGTGTCCGCCAGTGATTGAGAGTGCAAATGAATAGACTTTTTGCTGATGTATTTTGACAAGTGTTTCAAAGGCTACAACGCTGCCTCCGATTGCCTCTTTTATCAGTTTCTTTTCTGTTGCCTTATCCATATTCCTCAATACGAAAATTTCTGTACAGATAATAGCACGATATAATAAACAGTAAAGTTTACAAATCGCATTGATTGGAAATAGAGCGTTTTTTATGATGAAAAAGGGTTGCGCACTCCTTTTTTTTGACAAACAACCATAGAGTTCGTAAAATCATCGAAGAAATTTGTTGTTTACGTATTTGAGGCACTATGCAGATAACCGGAGCTCAGAAAAGACGAGTCGCACTTTTTTTCATTGGTGGGGCATCATTTTTTCTTCTTCTCATTGCACTGTTGGTGGGAAATCGCCTGCTAAAGCGTGAGGATTGTTATGTATCTATTTTTGAAGATTTGTCAGTCGCAGGGCTGAGTGAGGGATCAAGTGTTAAATTTCAAGGAATGAATATAGGAACTGTTCGTGATATTCAGGTGGATCCTAATGATACCTCGAAGGTGCATCTTCATTTCTGTTTGAAGCCTGGTGTTCCAATTAAAGAGGGAACGACAGCGCAGCTTGAAAGTATTGGTATCACTGGCATGAAATTTCTTGAGCTGAAAGGTGGCGGGAAAGGGAAGGATATTCCTGTTGGTGGCACTATTCCATCAACACGCTCAGCGTGGGATGATATTTCAGGTAAAGCGGGAACAATTGCCGTCAAACTTGAAGAGATTCTCAACAAAGTGAATCTGGCGCTTGGTGAAGTCAAACCAGGAACTTTTGGAAAGCTTGCAACAAATATCACCGGTATTACAGAATCGCTTGATATCATTCTAAAAGAGAATCGCACAGGTGTCTCCTCTGCAATTTCAAAAATCAATGGTATTATGGGGCAGCTCAAAAAAGATTTAGAAATTTATGGTGAGCTTGGTGAAAATGTTGTGAAAATGACCGGCGAGGGCGGGAGTGTAACTCAGACGCTCGATAATACGGCTCAGCTGACTTCTGACTTTAAAAACACCTATGAGAATGCCAAAATTGATGAAAATATGGTGAAGCTTTTTAAAGCGGTTGATAGCCTTCAAAGTGCTATGGATGGTGTGAATAAGATTATGCTGAAAAATCAAGGGAATATCAACGCATCACTTTCTGATTTGTCTGATAGTCTTTATAATCTTAGTGAATTCTCTCGGATTATTATGGAAAATCCAGCATCACTCTTTCAAGGCAATAAAGGAGAAACAAAATAATGAAAAAACTCTTTTTTTTACTGATATTACTGATGTTGTTCAGTGCCGGTTGTTCGCTTTTGTCAACAGATAAAAAGAAAAAGCACTACTATCAGATATACTACCAAGCTCGGCAGATGACAGCGCAGTCTGTTGATGTCTCTGTCTATGTTCGCACCGTTGATGTAAACAGACTTTATAAGCGGAGTAATCTTGTTTATCGTGATTCTGCATTTGAGCTTTTTTACTATTTTTACCACTATTGGGCGGTAAGACCTCAAGATATGTTGGCGGATGTTCTCTATCACCACCTTAAAACTTCTAATCTTGTTTCGATACCTCTTGCTGAGCTCGATAGAACTCCAACATATACCATTGTTTCACGCCTTGTGGCTCTTGATGAGATTGACAGCGAGGATCAGTGGTTTGCACGGATAGCAATGAATTTTTCTCTTGTTGATTCAAAGACCTCTGATGTTGTTGTCTCTCATACTTTTGATGAAAGACGAGAGGTCAAAAATCACGAGCCAGTCTATATTGTGCGAGCTCACAGTGCTATATTAGAAAAAGAGACTGAAATCTTTTTGAGAAAAATGGAGGCGTTTCTGCACAACTCCGTTGATGAGACAACTGCTATAGATGATGCATCATCAAATGATTATACTGAACAACCATTAGAAGAAGCCGTTGAGGAGGAGTAATATTTTCATTATGCGATGGTTTACTGTTGTGTTACTGTTGCTCATCTCTCTTGTAGTGGGTGCAAAATCGCTTGATAAAGATGATGTGAAAGATCCTGATATTATTCTCCAACTCACTGAAGATAAGACACTTCTGCCGATGAGTAAAGGTGGTGTTTTTATTCCCTATCTTATTGATGGTCAGTTAGAGCCTCTTTTTATTATCAAACAGGGCGATAAAGTTATTAAAAAAGTGCACAGTGGTAGACGAGTTGCTCTGAAGGCTGGAAATTATGAGATGAGTGTCGGAGAGGGGCCTTCGTCACAGCGAATGAAGCTCTCTTTTGTTGTTCAAAATGAACGAACGACAGTTATAATTCCAACGTGGTCTGCACTTGTTGTGCGTACGGTTGATGCAAACGAGACGATGATTCGTCGTTCATATCAGCTTGGAAATGAAAATTCAAAAATCATTGTTGGTACCGGTCAAGGTGCAGATGAGCTAAAAGGTGAAAAGGATAGAGTCTGGCTGTTAAAACCTGACCTCTACCGAATTATGAAAAGAGGGCTTTCACTTGATTCAACGCGAGATTACATTTCGGTTCGAATGCGCGAGGGAAAGGGAACATACGCCTATATTGTCTTTGATGAAAAGACTGGTTCTGTGCTTGGCGGAGGTGAGGCAACTCCCGACTCTATTCAAGCAAAAAAGAGAGGAAATTGGCGACTCAATTTGGTTCTCAATGGTACATTTGCATATAGTAACAACAGCTATGTCAATGCAACAACAGGAATGACGAGTTCTATCTCACTTGGCTCTCGTATTACGGGAACTTTTATCTATGACAAGAAGCAGTATTATTGGATTACAAAAATAGATTTGTTTGAACAGTTTCAAAAGCCGAATGATGGAAAACTTCTCTTTGACCGAGACCAATTTAAGTTGGAATCCTCATTTGTCTATCGTTTTAATGAGTATATTGGTCCATATATTTCGTTTCGAGGTGATACCGCTTTTTTCTCCCATCATGAGAGAGTTAGTGACAGTCCAAATGTTGATACCTATTCTGAAGAGTCTCCAGCTGTGGTTGATGCCAGTGGGAATGTGGTAACGCCAGCAGACAGGACGCTTCTTGTTCCTGGTAGTTATTTTGCCTATTCAAAGAATTTTGCACCAACAGAACTTACCGAATCAACAGGTCTTAACTTTGACTATCGTGCTGATACTATGTTTTTGATGACCGCTCGTGTTGGCTGGGCGGTGAAAGAGGTTTTTGCGCACTCTCTGTATGATATTGCTCGCGCGGTAACATACGATGCAGCGACGGGCCGCTATACTCGCATTATGCCTCGGATGAAGACATTTGATTTTAATACTGGTCCTGAAATCTATCTTGTTGCACAATTCTCACCATTTTCATTTGTAGAGTTTAAAGAAGAGTTTGAGATGTTGATGCCAGTAACAGGTGATGGAAGGATTGTGGATAAAATAATATTTTCTTCAATTACAACAACAACCGTCTGGATTAGTAGCTTTGCCTCCATTCTGTATGAGTTTACGATTAAACGAAATGCCGCAGTATCACAGCAGACCGAGATGAAGCATTTTGTGACAATACAGCTATTCTATAAGATACTGTAGCTGCTATGTCTTTATTTAAGCGGCGTACTCGAAAACGAATGGCTTTTGCCCTCTTGCTACTGCCGTTTATAATTGCGCCTCTTCTGTTAGGTGGTGTATTTCACCATATTTTCTGGGGACGCGTTATTATGGGTGTCGTCTCGGTGAGTATGGGTGCGATTCTTCTCTTCTATGCTACAAAACAGAGGCGAATAGTCATTTCATTTGCACTATTATTGCCTCTTTTACTGGCTATAATCGCCCTTTTTCAACTTATTCCTCTTCCGACCTCCCTCCACTGCTTGTTGAGTGCCGATAGATGTGCTGTTTTGACCGATAGCGGCTTTTCCTGGCATCCACTCTCTCTTGCTGTTCCCGAAACGCTCTACTCTCTTTTTCGCCTGCTGACATTGACTCTGTTTGCCGTTGTTCTCTCCCTCTTTATTAAATCAAGACCAGATAGAATATCTCAAATGGTAAAAGCTATCTTGTTTATTACGACTGGGTTTATCTTTTTTGCTCTTTTTATGCGAATTGCAGGTGTTACCCACTGGTTAGATGGAACATTTAAACAGCAGGCAATCTTTTTCTCATTTCCTATTATCAATACGAATAATGTTGGCGGATGGCTTGGTATTTCTGCTATTATATCACTCTCATTACTGCATAATACGCGTAAAGATGAGAAGATGCTCTATGTTTTTCTCTTTATTCTTCACGCTGTTGCGTTAATCTCCTCATTTAGTCGAGGAGCAATTCTCGCTTTTCTTATCTCTCTTGCTATCTATCTTCTGCTTGCAGGTCGTTTTACAGAGAAAAAGCAGTTTAATGCCATTGTTGTTGCACTTATTCCCATTGTTCTCCTGGTGTTTTATGCGGGCTATACAACTGCGGAAAGCGCGCTTTTCCCTGAAACAGGAATTCAATATAAGCTTGAGGCTGCATTTCAAACAGTGAAGTTAATGGGCTCTTTTCCTCTGTTTGGTATCGGTTTAGGCGCTTTTGCAACTGTATTTAGCTCTGTTCAAATAAATCCTGAAGTACACTTTATCTATCCAGAGAATGATCCTGTTCAGTTGATTATTGAGACAGGGATTGTTGGCGGTATTTTCTTTTTTCTCCTTCTGGGTTTTATCTTGCTACGACATAAAAAACCAATTGAAATTGTCCCCTATATTGCTCTTTTCTTTGTTGTGTTACACAATATGGTTGATTTTAATATTCATCTGTTTTCTGTGCAGTTTCCTCTGATTTTTCTTCTTGTTTGGATTGCAGAAACAAGAGAGGTTACACGAAAATCATACCGATATATTATTATTACAGTGGCACTTGCTATGAGTATGGCAGTTCTGTTGTATGCTCTGACGACGGAGCACAAAGAGTTTGCCACACAGATAGAGAGTGAACCGTATGAGACGATGGCATATCGCTATCCTTTCTCCTACCGAGTGCCGCTGCACAAAGCGATTGAGCAACTGAAAAGTAAAAAAGATTTTGCCTATGCGGGTGTCTATCTTTCAAAGAGCGTTTCACTTGCTCCTCGGTACTACTATCCTCGTTTTTTGTCGGCTATATATCTTCTTAGAATTGGCGCTTCAACTGAAGCTGTTCGTGCCTTTTCTGATGCTCTTTCAATTGCTCCAAAAGAGAAGTTACGCAGATTGATTCCGCACACTTTTACCCTTCTCTCGCGACGACAAGAAGAGCACCAATTCTCGAAAATTCTCCTCTTGTTGCCAACTGAAAATAGCATTGAGATTGAGCAGAGTGTGGTGCGGTTAGTAAAGCCAGGATATTCCACCCTTTTCTTGCCACTAAAAGAGCGGTATCCTTTGGTGTTTGCTCGCTCACTGTTGGTTGATAAAAGATATGAAGAGTGTGAAACATTTATAAAAAAGAGAATGAATAATCTCCCGACAGAAGGGCAAAAAATCTCATTAAAACGAATTCTTGTCTCGGTTAAATTACAGACTCACCGCCAGCAAGAGGCACTCGTAACGCTCAAAGAGCTCGAAAAGATTGATGCAAACTTTTCATCAACAATGCGCTATGCAACCACCCTCTTTCGCTATGGTAAATATAGTGCTCAAGATCTTGCATTCCTCCAAAAAAAGATGGGAGAGCAGAGCAGAGGCAAGAGAAGGCAAACAGCGAGACTCTACTATTGGATATCAGAGGTTTCATGGAAAGAGAAGCGGTATAAAGAGTCGTTGAACTCTCTTCGAAAGGCGTTGCAACTCGAAGATAACAAAGGGTGGCGACTTATGTTGGTGAAAAGGTTGGAGTATGCAGGCGTGTACAGAGATGCACTTAAAAATCTTACGATAATTCAGCAACGCTCTCCTCAGTGGCGAAGTTCCTATTTGAAAAAGATTGAGTTACGATTGAAAGAAAAAGAGAAGCAACCTCTTTTTTAAACTAGTCCGAATCACCTTGTTTAATCCATTTGAAATTACTTTCTGTTTCAGAGATTGCACGATTTACATACTGTTGAATAGTTTTATCACTGCCAAGTTGTAAGAGAGCTTCAACATCTCGGTTGTCAAATTGTAAAACTTTGGCAAGATAAATCTTCTTTTTCGCAAGATTACCCTTATCTGCATATATATGAGCAATTTTCTTACATGTTACGATTGCATCGTCGCGTTTTTTTAATTTTTCATACGCAAGAAGTTGTTTTCTCAAGATGAGAATCTCATTTGGATGTTTGTTTAGTATCTTCTCTGCAATCAAAAGTACTTGAGGATATTTTTCTCGTACCAGAAGCACCTGAAGGTATTTTTCACCCACACCTAAATCTATCTCGCTGATAGTAAAACGGAATTGAAGAGCAGTTTCGAGCATTGGAAGTGCTGCAGCCGTTCCTCGTCGTAACTCTTCAATCAATGGATCAAGCATCTTAATAGAATCATCAAATTGTTGTGTATGTATGTAGAGAGCAGAAAGATGGAGTCTATCTCGCCGAGAGCGAGAGCCAAGGCCAATGAGTTTATGAAGCAAAAAGATGGCGGTATCGATATCTTCTTGTTTTGCATAGTTGTCGGCAGCTTCTCGGTAGAGTGATATTGCAACCGTTGGTCGATTCTCACGAAGTGCGCAATCTCCTTTGAGTGTGAGCAGTCCAGGGTGCGAAGAGTCCATCTCTAATCCGCGTCTAATGAGAGAGAGAGCCTTGTCATGTTGTTTTATAAGGATAGACTTCTCTGCAATCTCATAATAAATTTGTAACGCCTTTTCCTCTTTTCCCATCTCAATATAGAGTGTAGCTAACGATGCGTAGAGATCGAAGTTGCTCGGAGTTTTTTGAATCAATGAGAGGATGGCTTGAGCCCGTCTATCATCAATCAAATCACCAATATCGGTAGTTAAAACTTGTGAGACATCTTTGAAAACAACAGAAACATCTTTATTTAATACAGTTTTGAGTTTGTGAAGCCAAGACTCTGTCATACTTCTCTCCGATAGGTCAACTTAATATTATTGTATATAATTTCGTGATTAACGCAAGGTAATTGTTTATTTTTTTGTTAAGGTTTTGAATATCGTTGACAAGGTGTGATGCTGTTGTACAATGGATGCGTTGTATTGTTCTATTTTACTGATGGAGAGTGAATTATGTTGCCAAGTTTTAAAGAGATTAGAGAGGCTTATACTTTCGATGATGTCTTGTTAGTGCCTGCATTTTCTGAAATCCTGCCCCATGAGACGACCTTGCGGATAGCTTTGACGAAAAAGATTACCTTAAATACTCCGCTTATCAGTGCAGCAATGGACACCGTTACAGAGGCAAACACGGCAATTACAATGGCGAGGGAGGGTGGACTTGGCATTATTCATAAAAATATGTCAATTGAAGATCAAGCACGACAGGTAAAGTCCGTGAAACGCTCTGAAGGCGGTATTATTACTAATCCTATTACCATCTCTCCGCACAGCCCTGTTGATGAAGCGGTTGCGATGATGAAGGCAAATAAAATCAGTGGGATTCCTGTGACGGATGGCCATAAACTTGTTGGTATCATCACGAATAGAGATCTTCGATTTGAGACAGATATGAGTAAGAAGGTAGGCGAGTTGATGACGAAGGATTTGGTTACTATCAAAGAGAACCTTCCCATTTCTGAAGCAAAAAAGTTGTTGCATTTACACCGCATCGAAAAGTTGCTTGTTATCGATGATGATGGAGAATTAGCCGGTTTGTTAACGACCCGTGATTTGGAAAATCAAGAGAAGTATCCAGCAGCTGCAAAAGATAGAAAAGGTCATCTTATTGTTGGTGCTGCAATTAGCCCTTCGGCAGACGGAATGAAACGGGCTGAAGCTCTTGTGAACGCAGGGGTTGATGTCTTAGTTCTTGATTCTGCTCATGGACATAGTTTGAATGTTATAAATCGAGTGAAAGAGATAAAAGCGAAGTGGCCATTTGTTGATATTATAGCGGGGAATATAGTGACAGCGGCAGCGGCAGAGGCACTCTATGAAGCGGGCGCAGATGTTGTGAAGGTTGGGATTGGCCCAGGCAGTATTTGTACCACGAGAGTTGTTGCTGGAGTTGGCTTTCCTCAGTTGACAGCGGTTAATGATGTTGCCGTAGTAGCTGCAAAATATGGAAAGACTCTGATTGCCGACGGTGGGGTTAAATATAGTGGCGATATCGTGAAGGCATTGGCAGCAGGAGCTGACGCAATTATGATGGGCTCGATGTTTGCAGGGACTGATGAAGCTCCAGGCGAGCTTGTGCACTATCAAGGCCGAACCTATAAATCTTATCGTGGTATGGGCTCTCTTGGTGCAATGAAGCAGGGGAGTAGCGATCGTTATTTTCAAGATAATATTACTGAAGATAAAAAGTTTGTTCCAGAGGGAATTGAGGGCCGAGTTGCCTACAAAGGTCCACTCTCAGTGACGGTATATCAACTGGTCGGTGGTATTCGTTCAGGTATGGGATATCTCGGAGCAAAAGATATTTACAAATTGAGAGAGAATGCCCAGTTTGTAAGAATTACCAACGCTGGATACCGTGAAAGTCATGTGCACGATGTTATCATCACAAAAGAGGCTCCAAATTATCGGATTGAACGGTAATGTCACCAACGCCTAAACTTCTTATTGTCGATAATCGCGATTCGTTTACTTGGAATATCGCGCAACTTGCCTCATCGCTTGGAGCAAAAGTTGATGTGGTGAATAATGATGAGATTTCAGGAGATATCGTAAGAAAAGAGGGCTATTCACACCTTGTTATTGGTCCTGGTCCAATGGGGCCACAAGAGAGTCAGAAATCACTTGATATTATCAACGAGTTTTCAGGTGTTTTACCACTGCTTGGCATCTGTCTTGGTATGCAAGCGATGGTTTTGCTCGATGGGGGAACTATCTATCCTCACGATCTTCTGCACGGAGGGCAAGATATGGTTATTCATACTGGCTCAGGTGTCCATGAAGCAATCGAATCACCCTTTCGCGCGGCACGCTATAATTCGCTCAGTGTCAAAATGTCGGAATTGAGTGCATTTTCTGTTACGGCGAAAAATAGCGCTGGAACAGTAATGGCAATTCGGCACAAAACCCATCAGTTTACCGAAGGTGTCCAATATCACCCAGAATCTTTTATGACTCCTGTCGGCAGTGAAATAATGGAAACTTTTCTATCCTATTCGTATGAAAACAATGAAAATTAGTGATATCATAACGGTGAGAGAGAGTTACTCTTTTCCACTCAAGAATGATTTTAATGTTGAGCTGTTATCTCGCCTTACTTCATCTCAAAATGGACAAGTTCTTCTCTCTTCTGTCAACAAGCAACGCCACTTTGGCCGACTCTCGCTTCTTGCGCTTAATCCAGTGATGACAGCAACTCTTGATGGCGATATGTTACATGTTTCAGCAGAGGATAAATCGTGGGATATAGAAAATCCACTTCAATTTTTGACAAGCAGATTGCCGCACAAAGGCTCTCCATTTTCATCGGGAGCGTGGCTTGGATATCTGGGATATGATGCCGCTGATTCTTTGACGAATATTGTGCATAAAGGTGCTGTTTTGACAGATATTCCTGCGATTTGGTTTGCATTTCATGACACCTTGCTTGTCATTGATCATGCTGCGGATACAACAGAGCTGATTTTGTTAGATACGAGCTATTCAACCACTTCAATAGAGAGTCGAAAAGAGGCTTTTTTGAGTGCAGTTAAGGCGGCAGGCATGCAAAAATATCCTGAATTGAGAAAGAGTGCAGAGATTTTCGCACTGATTGAAAAAGAGGAATATACACGAAATATAGCGACAATAAAAGAGGGTATTTATCGTGGTGATTTTTATCAGGTAAACTATACCTATCCTCTGAAAATGCATGCATCTGAGCCATCAGATATGCTTTTCACTCACTATATGGATAAAAACCCAGTCGATTATTCTGCATATATTCACGCCGATAATTTTGATATTCTTTCACTTTCACCTGAGTGTTTTTTTACACTGAAAGATGGCGTTGCAACAAGCTCTCCTATCAAGGGAACTATTGCAAGAGGCGCAACAAAAGAGCTTGATGAAGCCAACAGAAAAGAGCTGGTTAACAGTGAAAAAGATATTAAAGAGCTGAGTATGATTGTCGATCTTATTCGCAATGATTTAGGCCGCGTGAGTCATACGGGGAGTGTGAGAGTGAAGAATCACGCATCTATTGAGCAGTTTTCGACACTTTACCATCTTTATACCCGCATAGAATCCACTGTCGCACAGAATAGCCAAGCCGATTTACTCCATTCTTTGTTTCCTGGTGGCTCTATTACCGGTGCCCCAAAATTGAAGGCAATGGAGACAATCTCAGAGCTTGAAAAGTACCGAAGAGGTGTTTATACAGGCTCTATTGGATGGATAAGTATGAATGGAGATATGGGATTCAGCATAGCAATTAGAACGGTAACACGCATAAAAGATGAGCTCTACTACTTTGTTGGAGGAGGAATTGTCGCAGACTCTGACATTGAATCCGAATATAGAGAAACGCTCACAAAAGCGGCATCATTTTGGAATATTTTTGAGAAATGCACACTTCAGTAGCAGAGCATAGTGCTGTTTTTACAACACTACTTGTCAGATATGGCACACCACACTATCTTAAAAGACATATAGCCCGATTAAACACCTCACAGCACCCTGCGTGGAAGGCTCTCTCTGAGCAGACGATTAGAAAGATGATAGAGTTAGAGGTGCGCAAAGCCTTGCTCACTGAAACGATTGCCCGTGTGCGGATTATCTCTTCTGCTGATGGTATTACAATCAATGCTGAGCGGTATAGCAGAGATTTTGACTCTTTTATTCTGATACCGTATGAGGTTGATGCACCTCTTGGCAATCTGAAAAGGTGGCCATTTGTCAATCTTGGCATTCCGGAAAACGGAGATTTGTTGCTTGTTGATAGCGCAACAGGGCGCATTTTTGAAGGGAATAAAACCACTGTTTTTGTAGAGATTGATGGGGTATTAGTTACCCCGCCGCTTGATGGCTCTATTTTACCTGGAGTTATGAGGGAAAATATCATCAAAATGTGTAAAAAACTGCATTTTCCACTGCAAGAACGAGCTCTCTCTTTTAATGAAATTATCCACAAGAAGATTTATGTTTCAAACGCCTTGATAGGGTTACAGCGGGCAGAATTACAATTCTAAAAACTAAATGCTTTTTTATTCTTGACTAAACGGTGACTTGTGGTGTATTCTCTCTGCCGTATTGATGCTATTGTTAACGAGGGCTCTATGAAAGCAGAATCGATTGTTGCTGAAACTGTTCGTCTAAAAAGATGGATGATTCAACACGGGGAAAAGGGAGAATTTACTGGACGGAAAGGTGTGCGCATCTCTTGGAATACAATTTTCAAAAATGATGAACTTCCAACGATTATTTTTCTTCATGGAAAGAGTGAATCCTATTTGAAATATATGGAGCTTTTTTTCGATTTTAAAGATCTTCCCTTTAACTGGTTTATGATGGATCATCGTGGAATGGGTTTTAGCGCGCGGATGACGGCAGATAAGACTATTAGTCACATCGACTCATTTGATGATTATGTTGCCGATGTCAAAACTTTTATCAACGATATTGTCAAAAAGAGGTTAGATAAAGATAACAAAAAACTTATTCTTATTGCTCACAGTATGGGCGGCGCTGTCGGAACTCTTTTTATGATTGATAATCCGGGAGTTTTTCACGAGGCGATTCTTTCGTCTCCGATGTTTGCTTTGCGTTATCCGGGTGGCGAACTCTTTTCGAAGATGATTTTAAAGATGAAGGCGCGTTTTGCAGGAAAGGTTGAGTATGCACCGTTTCAGGCAGGATGGAAAAAGGAGCCATTTAAGGATAATCTTTTGACTCACAGTCCTCACCGTTATGACTTTTGGATGACAATGCAAAATGATCATTCTGAACTGAAGAGTGGTGGAGCCTCTATCAACTGGGTGCTTGAATCAGCAAAAGCGACACAGAGAATTGTGAAAGAGGCAAAAAAAGTCAAAACACCCATAACAATTATTCAGGCATCAAAAGATAAAATTGTCAATATCGCGGGGCATAATAAATTTGCCTCAAGAAGCATGAATACAACAGTAACACTTGTCGAAGATGCATGGCATGAACTCTGGTTTGAAAGTGATTATTATAGAGAAAAAGCGATTGGTGTCTTGCGTCATCATCTTTTGAAATATTGTCAATAGAGGCTCGTCGTGTCTCTGATTTTTGATAGACAGTTTAATGATAAAGAGTACGCTGTTATCGGTGTTGATGAAGCGGGTCGAGGTGCGCTGTGTGGGCCTGTTGTCGTTGCTGCTGTGAGGCTTTTTCGCTCAATTCCTGGCTTAAATGATTCAAAAAAACTCTCGCCAAAAAAACGGCAGGAATTATTGCCACTGATTTTAGCAAACAGCTGTTGGGCTGTCATATCTATACCGCCATCGATTATTGATCAGATTAATATTCTTGGTGCAACAAAACTGGGAATGAGGCGTGTCGCAGCACGCGTGTTACGCCATTCTACGGGAAGATGTATGGTGCTGATTGATGGGAATCAACCACTGAATACCTTTGAATATGAGCAGACAGTAGTCAAAGGTGATAGCAAGTCAGAAGCGATTGCAGCAGCAAGTATCATTGCAAAAGAACATCGAGATAAAATTGTCACACGCCTCGCAATTCGGTATCCTGAGTATCGATTTGCCGACCATAAAGGATATGGAACGGTCGCACACTATGACGCTCTTGAAAAGTTTGGCCCTTCACCGGTTCACCGAACTTCATTCCGTTTGACAAAAAAACGAAAAAAAGAGCAGCTGAACTTTTTTGGATAGGAGAAGTTGATGAGATGTCCGGTTTTTTTCTTGGTTGCAAGATTTTTGATTGTTACACACCCATTTGCTCCGATTGAACCACAATGATTCAGAGACTTTCACCGCAAGATGTGGCACATTTTCAAAAGCAAGTGCTCTCTTTTTATCATCAAAATAAGCGAGTGTTTCCCTTTAGAGATATCAATGACCCCTATAAAATTGTTGTCAGTGAATATATGCTCCAGCAGACGCAGACAGCCCGTGTTGTTCCCTTTTTTATTCGATTTATAGAGCGTTTTCCGACAGTGCAATCGTTAGCAACTGCTCCACTTGGCGATGTATTGACTCTGTGGCAAGGTCTTGGATATAACCGCCGTGCAAAATTTCTTCAAAAGTGTGCTATTGCGGTTGTTTCACAGTTTGATGGTGTTTTTCCCTCTTCGCTTGAGGAGTTGCAATCTTTGCCAGGAATTGGTGCGTATACCGCCTCTGCTGTCGTTGCTTTTGCCTTTGAAACGCCTGTAATGGTGATTGAGACAAATATTCGTGCTGTCTTTATTCATACCTTTTTTCCTGATGATGAAAAAATCGAGGACAATCTTATTATTCCACTGATTGAGCAGACACTACCACAAAATGGTGTGAGGGAGTGGTACTATGCTCTTATGGATTATGGTGTTGATATAAAAAAGAGGCATAAAAATCCCGCCCGGCGTTCAAAACATCATGCCAAACAGTCGCCATTTCTTGGGTCAAATAGACAAAAAAGAGGTCTTATTCTTCGTGAATTAGTTACTAACAAAACTGTTTCAGTCGAGGAGCTGTGCTCACTTTTGCAGTGTGAACCTCAAAAAGCGGAAGAGATTGCCGCAGGGCTTGAAAAAGAGGGGTTGATTATAAAAGAGGGTCGTGTACTCTATCTACCGTGAAAACGAAGGAGGTGTAAGATGAATATTCTTGTAACAGGCGGCGCTGGATATATTGGCTCGCATGTAGTAAAATTGCTTGGTGAGTCAGGAGAACATACAATTACCGTGGTTGATAACCTTTCAACAGGCAAAAAAGAGGCCCTGCTTTATGGTACTCTTGTTGAGATGGATTTAGGTGACTATGAAAAAGTTGACCACCTATTTCAAGAGCGTCATTTTGATGCAGTCATCCATTTTGCGGCATTTATTGTGGTGCCAGAGTCAGTTGAAAAACCAATTCAATACTATAAAAACAACACAATCAATACAACGCACCTCATTGATATCGCATCAAGAAATGGTGTGAAGTATTTTGTTTTCAGTTCAACTGCAGCAGTCTATGGTGAGCCAGATATTTCCGTTGTTGATGAGTCGTTACCGCTGATGCCAATAAATCCATACGGATGGTCAAAGTTGATGAGTGAGCAGGTTTTACGAGACACTTGCAGCGCAACTGAGATGAAGCATATTATCCTCCGTTACTTTAATGTTGCGGGAGCGGACCCAGATGGGAAAATTGGGCAGAATTTCCCTCAAGCGACACACTTGATAAAGGTTGCCTGCCAAACAGCGCTTGGAATGCGTGACAAAGTTGCTATTTTTGGTACAGATTTTGATACTCCTGATGGCACAGGCGTAAGAGATTATATTCATGTCACAGATCTTGCGTCAGCGCACCTTGCCTCTCTCTCGTTTCTTGATACAGGTGGTGAATCTCAAACTTTAAACTGTGGTTATGGAACGGGTTTTTCAGTTCGTGAAGTTCTAAAAGAGATTGAAAAAGTGCATGGAGAGCCTTTTACCGTTATTGAAACAGAGCGCAGGGCAGGCGATCCCGCATCACTTATCGCTAATAACAGTAAGATACTGAAGACACTTATTTGGAAGCCTCAATATGACAACTTACACACTATCTGTAAAACGGCATATATGTGGGAAAAGAGAAAATTCTGAGACGAGTTTCTTTCTACTAAAAAAAAAGGGAGGGCAAAAGCCCTCCCTTTTTTACAGATAATCTACATTCAACTACTCAGCTGAAATAGCCTCAACTGGACAAACAGGAACGCATGCGCCACAATCAACACAAGCAGCAGCATCAATTACATAACTGCCTTCGCCTTCGCTAATACATTCAACTGGACATTCGCCAGCACAGAGTCCACAACTTGTACAAAGTTCAGCATTAATTTTGTGAGCCATTTTAATCTCCTACGATATAAGTTTCACATCAAACACTCAATACGGTCTGTTATTTATCACACCGAACTTCTCTCGTCAAGAAAAATTTGACAATGGTGTATAAGGATATTCTTCATTAATCACCTTTTTTATTGTAAAGATTCAGATTTTTGAAAAAAAAACTGGAAGAAAGAGGTGAAAAATAGTAGCATACCACGCAATAGTTTGAATTATTGTTATTTCAATAGGAGTTGACCATGACGAATTTAGCGACCACTTATCTGGGATTAAACCTCTCATCACCCATTATTGTTGGAAGTTCTCGGCTGACAAGCACAGCAAAGCATATTAAAGAGTGTGCCGACGCAGGAGCAGGAGCCGTTGTAATGAAATCACTGTTTGAAGAGCAAATTATAGGTGAGCATGTTGATCCTGCGACACAAGACAGTATGGGATATCACACTGAGGCACTTGAATATGTAACTCAAATGAGTATGGCGTATGGTCCAGAGCAGTATCTTAATACTATCCGTGAAGCGTGTGCACTCGTTGATATTCCTATTATTGCCAGCATTAACGCTTTGCACGAAGA
This sequence comes from bacterium, assembly GCA_023145475.1. GTDB lineage: Bacteria > UBP6 > UBA1177 > UBA1177 > JAGLDR01 > JAGLDR01. Next base: position 2,643 of record JAGLDR010000142.1, on the reverse strand, counting down.
GTATTGGGTTGAGTTTGCTAAAAAAGTTGAATCAGCAGGAGCCGCAGCAATAGAGCTTAATATTAGTCACATCTCTTCTGATTCAAAAACAGAGCCAAAAGAGATAGAGCAGCGTTATGTTGATATTGTAAAACAGGTTAAAAAGAGCGTTTCCATTCCTGTTGCAGTGAAATTAGGCGATTATTTCACCTCTATTCCAAATATAGTTCGTAAATTAGAATTTGCAGGTGCGGATGCGGTTGTCTTGTTTAACCGTTTCTATCAGATGGATGTCGATGTCGAAAAGATGGAGATAACGCCAGGATATACACTCTCCTCTCGCACTAATATGACGCAAAGTTTGCGATGGGTATCAATTATCAGTGGTCAGGCAAAGCTTGATGTGTGTGGTTCTCGTGGTATCTACACAGGAGAGGATGTAGTGAAACATCTTCTTGTTGGTGCTAAAGCTATACAAGTTACCAGCGTCTTATTGCGGAATGGAAAAGAGCATATATCTGCAATGTCAGATGAGATTTCAGCGTGGATGGAGCGTAAGAACTATGATAATATTGATAAATTCATAGGTAAATTTGCCCAGTCTGTGGCAGAGGATCCCGAATTATACGAAAGAGAGCAGTATATCAAAGCGTATGTTGGAATTGAGTAAAAAAGCGAGAGTAAAACCGTGTATCTCTATACAAAAAAAGCTTCATATTTTTTTGCCCCGTCACCTCGTGGGCTAGAATCGGCACTTTCAGACGAGCTTGAACAATTAGGTGCCTTAAACATATCATCGACAGATGGTGGTGTCCATTTTGAAGGGGACTTTTCACTTGTTTACAAGGTGAATCTTCACAGTCGAATTGCGAGCCGAATTTTGTGGAAACTTGCAGTTGCGGGCTACCGTGAGGAACAAGATATCTATGACGCAGCCGCTGGATTGCCATGGGAAGAGTGGTTTTCATCGAGCCATTCAATTCGTGTTGATTCTGTCGCTATCCGCTGTCCACTTAAGAGCATTAATTTTGTCTCTTTAAGAGTTAAGGACGCTATTTGTGATAGATTTAGAGAAAAAGAGGGTGTGCGACCCGATGTCGATAAACATACTCCAGATATGAGGATACATCTCTTTCTTGATGAGAAAAATGTGACCATTTCACTTGATACCTCAGGCGAGCCACTCTTTAAACGAGGTGTTCGGCAGGTGACAAATGTTGCGCCAATTCGTGAGAATCTTGCAGCAGGCATTTTACATATCGCTGGATGGAAACCGGGTATTCCGTTGCTTGATCCGATGTGTGGAAGTGGTACTTTTTTGATAGAGGCAGCGCAGATGTCACTTGGAATTGCGCCAGGTATTGATAGAAAGTTTGCCTTTGAAAAGATGGTGATGTTTGATGCTGAGAAGTGGAAAGAAATCCACAACGAAGCTCTGAACAACGAAAAAGATATACCATCTCTTCCAATATTTGGTAGCGATTTATCGAATGATGCATTGCAGGCTGCTCGGTTTAATCTTGGAAGTGCAGGGTTGCTTGAATCTATCTCACTAAAACAAGCTGATATTCTTGATATTTCAGCGCCACAGGAGAGTGGTGTTTTGGTGGCTAATATGCCATATGGCGAACGAATGGGCGAGCGAGAAAAGTTGAGAATACTCTATCCTCAACTTGGAGATTTGTTTAAAAAGAAATTTGCAGGATGGAACGCCTATCTTTTTACCTCAGATATGAAGATGCCAAAGTCAATTCGACTTTCAGTCTCAAAGCGAACTCCGCTTTTTAATGGTGCAATTGAGTGTCGACTTTTTGAATATAAGATGGTTTCAGGCAGTAATCGAAAAGAAAAACCTGTGAAAAAAGATACTCAGGCCACATGATAGTGCCTTCAATGCGCATACAAAAAATAATTCCACTGATTTTACTGTTTTGCTCTATTCATCTCTCAGCATTGACGATTCTTGCTCCAAAGGCTCCACCATCAATTCCTCTTTTGAAGGTCGCTGAGAGTGATAAAGAGGTGAAAATTGTCTTTTATACCGATCTTTTGTCGCAAGTTATTCCAAAAATAGTGCAAAACAAGGATGTTTTGTTCATAATGCCCACAAATGTCGCTGCAAAACTAAAAAATAGAGGAAAGAATCTTAAACTGATTGGTGTGCTGAGTGATGGACTGCTTTCAATTGTTTCATCTGAAAAGGGGGTTACAAAAGTCGGCCATTTAAGTGGGCAAAAGGTGATGATTGGCGCTCCTGGCTCTTCGCCTGATATTATCGCCCGACACTTCTTTAAAACGCACAACGCTTCGCCAACGATTCTCTATCGTTCAACACCTGAGATTGCAAAACTGTTTATAGCAGGACGAATAAAAAATGCGGTTCTTCCTGAACCATACGCATCTTTTGTCCTTGCAAAAACAAAAAATAGCGTAAGAGTTGCAGAGTTAAAAGGAAATCCACAGGTTGCTTTGATTGGATCTGAGGCGACATTGAAAAAACATAACAAAGAGATAGAAAGTCTTGTTCAGTCCTATAAAAACGCTGTTTTATGGGTCAATAAACATCCGCATAATGCGGCTCTTCTTGGCAAAAAGAAGATGAATCTAAAAATGTCAATTCCGGTGATTGAATCGGCAATTCCTCGAATGAATCTTGTTTTCAGA
>JAGLDR010000141.1 GCA_023145475.1 bacterium | reverse complement strand
ATAACAGGCAAACAATCCCCAAAATGTCTTCATCTCATAATCTCCTTGTACTTGAACCTGCCTGACCACCCAAATAACATCAGGATTTTTATCCTTGTCAACAAGAAGAGGGGCCATTTGGCTTGTTCTTGTAGGGACAGTTTCAATCGAACAACCCAACATCAAAAACAGTGCCAGCAATAATAACATCAGAATTTTACTCATCATACTTCTCCTGAAAAAATGTTAATCTCCTCTTACGCAACGGACATAATGTCTATGAGATCCTCTTTGATATGGACCAACACCACCGTTTTGAAAACTTATATACCAAAAAAACTCCATAACCAGTGAGTGTCTTGATGAAGACCAAAACTTGGCCTCTTCATCACCACGATATTTCCAAACACCTTTAGACCAATAAAATCCTTTTTCTCCTGGCCCCTTATTTTTAGGACACGAACAACTATTATCTCGATAGCAAAATGTTAGTGAAAGACAGCTATCTTCAACTTTACATGTGCTGCTACCACTTTGACATCCCTTTATTACTGTTTTTAGCTCCGAAATCGTAGGAAGTCTCCAATCGTGAAATTCTCCATAATTCCTATATGCAAGATTTTCACAGTATTTCTCTGCAGCGAACCATGTCATTCTTGATTTTGAATGAAATTGTTGCCACATTAAACCGGTATCTTTATCTTTCACCAGCATAGCATCAGATTTTTCATAAATTTTATAATTATCCACACTATTCTTATTAGATTTTGAAATAATTATATTGGCCTCAAACGAACAACTCCCATTTGGAAATTTGGCAAGATATTCCTTCCATACATCAATATCATTCTTTTCCTTAACATAGCTGCAAGCCGCTTTGTCTGCGTCAGAATCAACCGGAGGATTCCTCTTCTTTTTTGTTGATTTTCTCTCCCCAAGAAGCAAAGAAGACACCTTATTTATTGCCTTTTTCAAGCTCCTTATATTGCATCGAAATTCTGTAGCCGCACCACTTCCCTGCTCACTCAATGTCGTTCTCAAATTGATAAGTTCGACTGTCAGCGTACAGGTTCCTGCAAATACGGAGATTCTTGTATTCATATTATAGTTTGCAGCAGCATTTCTTCCAAGTTCAATCCGACACGCATCATCAACACACATTTTTCGGGATTTTTCCCTCCCTTCTTCAATCATATCTTGGTACACTTCTTTCAGTTGCGTCTGATTGATGATATTCATCTTACCCGCAAGTTTTGAATAGAGATACTGTGTTGCTTGCTCAAGCTGTTTTGCCGTAAAATACTGTTTTGATGAGGAATCAACACTGATTTCCATAACGGCAACTCTTTTATCTGTTAAGGCGTGTAAAGAAAATAAGAAAAATATAACCAATACAATTACTCGCCTCATACACACTCCTTAAACAACAAGCAATTCATGCCATTATTACTCACAAAAACTCTCCTTTCAAAGTTGAGTTAGAGTAGCAAAATATAAGACAAATGTCAAAAAAAGATTCTAGCAATTTTAAAGCAAAATCTAAAAATTTAAAAGAAAAGCTATAACATATCTTAAACACACTCTTGCTGGTTATTGGTCACGGAGAATCACCGGAGAACACCGGTTTGTCTATCGCGTGAGTGAAGATGCGATTTTTATTGCGCAGCTGCGGTATCATTATTAGATTCAATAATATCTCCGTTCATCATAACCACATTACCTGGCCAACTGAGATTTTTGAGTTTTGCTTTTATTTCAGCCAAATAACAGACAGGAGCACCCGGAGTTTTTTCCGATAACAGGCAAACAATCCCCAAAATGTCTTCATCTCATAATCTCCCTGCACTTGAACTTGCCTGACCACCCAAATAACATCAGGATTTTTATCCTTGTCAACAAGAAGAGGGGCCATTTGGCTTGTTTTTGTTGGAACAGTTCCAATTGAGCAACCAGCCATTACAAACAATGCAACTTATAATATTGCTAGAATTCTTTTCATCTTCATGTCTCCACAAGAAACCGTTATTAATTAATCTTTATCATTTTCACATCAATGTAAATGTAAATCTGAAAGAAGAAACACCCAAATCATCTACATTACTATAACCACTATCCGTGATAAAACCTTGCTTTAAAGCTGCCGCCATATTACTTGAAGAAACACCAAAACATCCTACTAAATCATCTGAACTCACATCAACATCATAAATACAAAAACTGAGAGTATCGCCAAAACTTATTATAGTAACTGCTGATTCAGAAGACCAAGTCGCCGAATAAGTATCAGATCTTTCTGCTGTTTGAAATAATTTTGAACTATTTTTATCCACCACAACAGCAATATCAGGTTTTCCACTAAAAGCATCCCACGCATCACCACTAGGCTTTGTTGTATTCAGCGAAACCGATTTTACAGCAACCTTCCAAGACAAACCAATTGGATTTGTACATTTTTCATTACGACAAACATCTATTCCACTACAATCACTACTTGTATTACAAGTGTCTCCAGCATCTCCATCTCCTGAACAAATTAAACCACCCGATTTTTCTGCACCATCAACACAAGAAAAGCAACATCCTTCACAAGAATATATTCCATTAATTCCAACACCCCAATACATTGACGAAGAACCCTCTCGTTGATTACCACCATAACAAACCAATGTATCTTTTTCGCATTTCATTTTAATAACTGTTGCTTTTTCCAAACCGTTTGTCACCCAGACTTTGCTTGTATCCTCGGGAGAAACTCTATCATAAGAAGTCGCCGAGGAGGAAGCAAATTGAAAAAGTCTCACGCTAATATCAAGATCATCATCACACCTATCTGTAATACTTACAGAAACTTCCTGAAAATCCAAGCAATTGTCTGTATTATATCCATCACAAGAATCATTACACCACGCATCTCCATATGTTGAAGCATCTAGCGTCTCACATTTCACACTATTACCATCACATAATTCACCTGAATCAATATCCTTATCTCCACAGTAAGGCTCACGACAAGAACTGGCATCATATCCACTACAATCAGCAAAACAGGAAGCATTTCCTTTTGTGCCTGCTGTAATTAATGAACAATCCTTAAAACCGCCATCACATATTTCATCCGAATCTTTAACTTCATCCCCACAGTAAGGAGCATGACAGTCTGAAAGATCATATCCAGAACAATCAGATAAACAATACGCTGTTCCATTTGTTCCAGGAGTAAAAACATCACATCTTCGCTCATTTCCACGCTCACACACTTCGCTTCCATTTATAATATAATCTCCACAATATGGACCACTATCCCCAGATCCATCATCTCCACCACACGAAGTTATAAATCCCGCCATTACAAACAAAACTGCAAACGCACAATAAACTAAAACTCTCTTCATCTTCACTTCTCCACAAGAAATAGTTGATAATTTATTCTGAATCGTTCAAAAAACTCAAATCTTCTCATTTTCTGAGACAAAACAAACTCTCCTTTCAAAGTTGAATTAGAGTAGCAAAATATCATACGGATGTCAAAGAAAATGCAAACTATTAACTACAATTGTTATCGATTTAATGGTTAAGACTAACGAATCAAACTGAATAAATATCAATATCCTTTATATACTTAAAATCTTTCAAGTTATATGTGAGCAAGGGAGTTTCATAAAAAAGTGCGGTGGCAGCAATAATCGCATCTGGTATCTGTAAGTTATGGCTTTTTGCATACGACTCAATCAAAGAAAGTGCAGTCCCTGAAATTTCCTCGTTAAAATCTATAATTCTCAATGAATTTATATTCTTCTTGATTTTGCTGAGCTCTCTCTTATTTAAGGCTCCGTATAACAACTCCATTGCTGTAATAGAAGAGATGGAAATATTTGCAAGACCTATTTTATTAATCAATTTTATCGTTTCTAGATTTCCTTTGAAAACCTCAATTATGATATTTGTATCACAAAGTACTGTCATTTCAATTTCGATTCCACGCTCGATTTCTTATATCACTCAATTCAACATCCCTCTCTTTCCAAATACCAAAAAGATTCCGAAGTGATGAATTTTGTTTTTCCGTTCGCTTAGTTGTTTGCGTCTTTTTGACCTCTACAAAATCCAAATGTTCTATAAATCGTAAAAAAAGAGCTAACTTTGAATCATCCTTTATCTTCACAACAACTTGCTGCATCACAACCTCCAATAAAAGAATCGCCTACTAACATTTATACTTAAAACAGAGATAAATGCAACCTTAAACACATCAACGCACTCATAAAAGAGACGAAAAGGACTCCGTTTAAAGGTACGGAAAAACCTGAACCACTTAAACACACTCTTGCTGGTTATTGGTCACGGAGAATCACCGGAGAACACCGGTTTGTCTATCGCGTGAGTGAAGATGCGATTTTTATTGCGCAGCTGCGGTATCATTATTAGATTGACGGCATCTTGATACAAAAACAGCTCTTCTTTCTTGCCATTTCATAATAATATTACTATTATGATTATCTTGTCTTTTACCGATGTTGGAGGTCGTGATGACAGTACTTAGTAAGCTAGAAAGTATACGAAAGGTGATGGTAGAAAGAGATCTCAATGCCTGGATTATTCCAAGCAGTGATCCTCATCAAAGTGAGTATGTCGCTAATCGTTGGCAAGGGCGTGCATGGGCAAGCGGTTTCACTGGCTCTGCAGGCACACTCGTCATAACAGAAAAAGAGGCGGGACTGTGGACTGACGGTCGCTATTTTCTGCAGGCAGAAGAGGAGCTGAAAGGAAGCTCTATCACCCTCTTTAAGATGTTCGAAGAGGATGTTCCAACCGTTGAGAAATGGTTATCGACGACGCTTAACAAAGGAGATATTGTAGGATTAGATGGCCTTACTACCTCCTTAAAATCATTTGAATCGATGGAAGAAGAGTTGGATAAAAAAGGTGTTTCACTTCGTTCTGAATCAGATATATTAGATACTGTTTGGTCTGACAGACCAGATTTCCCTGATAGCCAATGTGAGCCATTTCCTCTTGAATATGCAGGAAGAGCTCGCATTGAAAAATTCAAAGCGTTACGAAAATCAATGAAAGAAGAGAAGATTGACATTCACCTTTTCGCATCACTTGATGATATTGCGTGGCTTTTCAACATTCGTGGAACTGATGTGCACTGCAACCCTGTCATCATCTCTTATGCTATGGTTACCCACGATGATGTCATCCTCTTTATTGACACTGCAAAAATGCCAGACTCGATGCGTGCAACCTTAGAAGAAGACGGTGTAATACTGCGTGAATACGATGCAATATTCAGTGAAATCAGCGAGATAGAGAGTGGCAAAAAACTGCTTATTGATCCACAAAGGACAAGCATTGCTCTTGTTGCAAAAATTCCGAAAGACACTGTGACAATAAAAAAAGAAAATATGACACAACTCTCAAAAGCAGTTAAGAATGAAGATGAATCCGCAGGAATGAGGAAGGCACATCACATTGATGGCATTGCTATTACTCGCTTTCTCTGCTGGCTAGAAACAGCAGTAAAAACAGAGCAGATGACAGAGGTTGATGCGGCAAATAGACTGGCTGAATTTCGTAAGCTTGGTGCCGATTATGAAGGTCCAAGTTTTGACACGATTTCTGGATATGCAGGCAATGGCGCCATTATTCACTATACCGCAGAAGAAAAGACAGCAGCCACACTCAAACCTGAGGGACTCTACCTTGTTGATAGTGGTGGTCAATATGCATTTGGTACAACAGATATAACAAGAACTATTGCTCTTGGCCCAGTAACAGAGCGGATGAAACGGGATTTCACTCTTGTTTTGAAAGGACATATTGCACTTGCCTCTACTCGTTTCCCAAAAAATGTATCGGGTACTCATCTTGATATTTTAGCACGAAAATCACTCTGGGATTTTGGGCTTAATTATGCACATGGAACGGGACACGGAATTGGGGTCAAACTGAATGTACACGAAGGTCCTCACGGCATCTCTCCTCGCTGGATTGAGACACGATTGCAGCCAGGAATGATGATTTCAAATGAACCTGGATTCTACCTTGCTGGTCAATATGGCATTCGTATTGAAAGCATTGTTGAAGTCGTTAAAGATAAAGAGTTTGAGAATTTCTTCTGTTTTGACACCATTACTGTCTGTCCAATTGACCGCCGTTTGGTTGATCAAGATATTATGACAGATGATGATAAGATATGGTTGACAAACTACAATTTATGGTGTGTTGAGATGCTATCTCCTCATCTGAATGATAAAGAAAATGAATGGTTGACAATGGTCTGTGAACCATTATTGTAACACAGTGAATTATGGTGGGCATATAGTAATCGCCCACGCGTTGTTTTTTGGGCGTAATGATACGCCCGTACATTACTGATGAGGTAGGATATGTGTGGTGTTGTTTCCATTGTTTACGGTAATTATACAAAAAAAATAGGCTCTGTTGCCAGTGATTTACTGCGTGATTTAGAGTACCGAGGATACGATTCAACTGGTGGCGCTTTTTTCAAGAAAAATGGTAAAGTTACCTTAAGAAAAAAAGTGGGTGCACCATCAAAAGTGGTCAAAGAGCTTGAGATAGAACGATTAGGTGGCTTCAAGTTTATTGGCCAAGTTCGCTGGGCAACATACGGTGCGGTTACTGATAACAACGCACAACCTCACCATGTCTTGTGTAAAGTAGAGATGGTTGGGGCACACAATGGAAACATCAGCAATACTGACTCACTCAAAGAGTTTTTGATTGAGCAGGGACACTCTGTCGCGAGTGATAATGACGGAGAGATGCTTGTCCATCTCATTGAGCACTTCTATCATCTTGAAGTTATTGCAGATGATGCTGATGACACAACAAAGATTGAAGCGATGAAGAAGGCAGTCCGCAAAGCACAGAAAAAAGTTGTCGGATCCTATGCAGCATGCATTACCCTCCCAACACTGCCTGGTGTATTTGCAATCAAAGCTGGCTCCTCACTCTACGCAGGAAAAGGACACGATGAGAATGGAGATTTCATTGCTGTTTCCAGTGATTTAACATCAATTCTCTCTAAAACACGCTTTTTAATTCAGATGTCTGAAGGGGATGTTCTCTATTTTACGAGCAATACCTATGTTGCTTTTTCACTCAAAGGCAAAAAAGAGTGGGAGCCAAAAATAACACGAAGTCGCCTCAACACTCAAGATGTTGGACTCCAGCCAAAATATCACTTTTTTATGGAGCAAGAGATTTTTTCATCAGCTGCCAATCTTGAGCTGCTCGAACGCTACTATTTTAACAATCCTGACTATACAAAACTGTATGATATTTTTGAGAAAAGCAAAGACAAAGTAAGGGATAATCTCTATGCACTTCTTAGCCTTTATGATGTTTTTAATGCAGATGCTTTAAAAGAAGAGTTTGAAAGAATTGTCGCTACCGATGTATTCAAGGCCGTTTTTGAAAAAGCAGAAGAGCTTCTGCCCAAAAAGGCATACAATGCCGTATTCAGATCTGAGGAAACAGCACTTCTTGATGAGCTTATGGGGATGGATGAATCGTGGTTTAAAAAACTCTATATGATTGACCATATGCTGATTTGGAAAAAGAAAAGAATGGTCTTGAGATATCGAGATAAATTCCTAGATTTACTAAAGAAATCGCTTGAGAATGGTGGCCGTATTTATATGGTTGCCTCTGGCACATCATATCATGCAGCACTGGTTGCGAGTACCTTTTTCAATGGTGAGGCAACTATTCCAATCATTCCAGCAAATCCAGGACAGTTCCGCTCATCCTATCTTGCATCACTCTCAGCGAAAGATGTCGTTATCGGTATTTCGCAAAGCGGCGAGACAAAAGATTTAGTTGATATCTATAATGATATTGAAAATATGCATGGCAAAAAGATTGTTCGAATCACAATCGTAAACAACGAAAACTCAACTCTTCCACAAGAGAAGAGTGATTTTTATCTTCCTGTTATGTGCGGCCCTGAAATAGCGGTTGCGGCGACAAAATCATTTACTAGTCAGGTCGCTCTCTTCTATCTGCTTGCGATGCTCGTCAAACACGATGAAGCACTCGTTCAGAAAAAACTTACAAAAATTCGCTCATTTATTGAAATTACGCTGAATGAGACAGAAAACATGGTCAACAATGCGGCTCTTAACCTCTACATGAAGCCAAGTATGCATATTTTGGGAACATCTCACATTGGTCTTGCTAATGAGGGTGCCCTGAAAATCAGAGAGGTGGTACTAAATCACACACAAGGCTATGATTCATCAGAGTTTAAACATGGTCCAAACACCATTTTAGGAAAAAATACCATCTTTGGACTTCCTATGATAGAGCGCTTGCAAAGCGATATGACTACTGTGTTCGAACAGCTGTTTAAATCACGAGAGAAAGATGATTCATGGTCACTATCTGACTTTTTTCTTGCTCTTAAAACATTGAAAGTCAGTGATCCTGACTTGATTGACTCTCTCTCTGACTCTCTTGTAAACGGCTCAAAGAAACTTTCAGATGCCGTTAATTTGTATGCATCAGAGGTCAATACTGAACGATATTTCTCAAATTATCCTCTGCTCTTTGTCTGTGGCCCAGATGAAAGAGATAAAAGAATCACTATTTCTCAAATTCATACACATAAAATTCGTGGAGCTGATATCTTTTTGATTGCAGAGCCAGACAGAGAGCTTGAAAAAGCTGTTTCAGGAGTGCCTGATAGTGTTAAAGACTATACCTATCAGATGATTTCACTTCCAAAATCTGGCGATAAGAATATATTTGTATTCCAAGCGATTATTGTGCTACAACTGCTCTCGTTGAGGATGTCAATTGCGAAAATGAAATATCTCAACAGGATGAAAGTACAAAATCATGGCGTACATCCCGATGTACCAAAAAATGTTAGTAAATCAATTACGGTGGATTAATTTTGGGAAAAATTGCAAGCATTAAACGGGTAAAAAATGTCGTTGTTGTCTTTTTAAAATATGGTCTTGCATCCTATTTCCCCTCTGTTCTTATCAAAAAAACTGGCGCTGAATCAATCAATGCCAAGAAAGATATCGAACAATTCACTACCCCCGAACGATTCCGGATGGCATTTGAAGAGCTCGGAACCACCTTTATAAAACTTGGTCAGATGCTCTCTCTTCGTGGTGATTTAATTCCAGAAGAGTATGCACTTGAGTTCAAAAAATTACAGAATAGCGTGGCACCAGTCGGTTTTGACAAATTAAAACCACTTATTGAAGAGGAGCTAGGTCAAGAAATTGATGAAGTTTTTTCATCATTTAACACCACGCCCCTTGCTTCGGCATCAATTAGCCAAGTCTATGAAGCCGTCCTGAAAGATGAAGGTCGTGAGGTAGTAGTAAAGGTACGAAAACCAGATGTCGTCAAGACAATTCAATCAGATATGGAGCTACTTTTTACCCTTGCAAATCTACTAAATCGCTATAGTCCTCTGAAAAAACGGGTAAACTTTCACGATGTCGTTGAAGAGTTTTTCATTACCACAAAAAATGAGCTAGATTTGTTGATTGAGATGCGCAACACCAACAAGTTTCGCAAAAACTTTGCAGATGAGGAGTGGGAGTGGCTACACTTTCCTGAGATGATTACACACTACTGTTCTGCTGGCCTTCTCGTGATGGAACATATCCACGGTTTTTCAATATACGATTTGGATTCGCTCGATGAAAACATCGATTTTGATAGAAATTTAGCCGCCGATAGAGGTGCCCGCGTTTTAATGAAGATGATTTTGCAAGATGGGTTTTTTCATGCTGATTTGCATGCGGGAAACTTCTTCTTTCATGATGAAAGCAAGCTCACTGCAATTGATTGTGGCATGGTTGGTGAAATTGATCACTATATGAAAGAGCAGCTGGCAAATTTCTTCATCTCATTTGCCGCACGAGATTATCGCTCACTTGCGAAGATTTATCTGAACATCAGTAATGTCTCGCCTTCCTCCGTTGACAAAAAAGCACTGGCTCGTGATATTCAAAAAGTGATGGCAAAAGTGCCAACCGAACTTTCAGAGCTGAATATGAAACAGGTAGGACTAGAGACGATGAAGATTCTCTACAAACACCAACTTTATGTTCCTGCAGAGTTAACACTTATCTTGCGAGCGATGAGCTCTATCGAAGGATTAGGAAGAGATTTAAGCCCTCAATTCCAAATATTTAAAACTTCAAAAGAGTTGTCAGAAAAGTTGCTGACTGAAAAGTTCTCTCCACAAAATGTCAGTCGAGATCTTGTCATTCTCCTCTCTCGGCTCAGCGAACTTGCCTCAACAGCACCTGAAAACATCTCAGATATTTTAGAAAAGGTAGAGCGTGGTAATCTTCACCATCCAATTCGTTTTTCATTTGATCCATACAGTCGAAAAACGATGAGTCGCTTTGTCAGCAGAATCAGTGCCGCACTTATTTTAACCGCCTCTATTATAGCAATTTCTATTGTTAATATTACTGAAACCCCACGACTTTACTTTGTAGAAACAGGATTTATATTTGGATTCCTTATGTTACTCTGGTCATTTAGAGAAAAATAATTGATGTCTTTTAACAAACAGTCAGTCAGATTACATCTTGAACAAATCGAGGAAGAAACTCTTTCACCACGAGCAGCACTCAGTGCAAAAAGTCGTGGGCGAAATCTGAAAAAACCAAAAAGTGAGCTCTGCAGCATTCGCCCAATCTATCAACACGATAGAGATAGAATTGTCCACAGTAAAGCGTTCCGCAGACTTGGCGATAAAACACAGGTTTTTCTCTCTCCAAAAGGGAGTCATTACAGTAATCGTCTGACTCATACACTTGAAGTCTCTCAAATTGCAAGAACGGTGGCACGAGCATTATCACTCAACGAATCACTGACAGAGGCAATCGCTGTCGGTCACGACTTAGGACATACACCATTTGGTCACGTCGGAGAACGGGCATTGAACACAGTCGTTTCTGGAGGGTTTCGTCATGAGCGACAAAGTCTTCGAGTTGTCGATTTGCTTGCAAAGTCTGGGCGAGGACTCAACCTTTCATGGGAGGTGCGCAATGGAATCGTACTGCACTCAAAAGGGCGTGGCTCTATCTTTGCTCCACACTACTTTCCTGCCACACTAGAAGGAGAAATTGTCCGACTTTCAGATATTATAGCCTACCTTAATCACGACATTGATGATGCCGTTCGAGGTGGATTCTTAGACAGCACAACAATTCCATTTGCCACTACTATCGGTCAAAGAAGCTCAGAACGGATTAATAAGATGGTAAGAGATTTGATTAAAACAAGCTTTACCGCTCTTAATGATGGTGGCGTACATCTTGCTGTTGGCATAGAAATGCAAAATATTATCAATGAATTACGAGATTTTATGTTTGAGAAAGTCTATAACTCACCATTAATTCGCAAAGAATTTGATAAATCAGAAAAAATCATCACATTTCTTTTCAACTACTTTCTTGAATATCCTGATCAACTTGCACTTTACTACTCCCCTTTTGTCTCTGACAAGTTAGAACGAAATATAACCGATTTTTTAGCCTCGCTCACTGACTCCTATGCTATTGATCTCTACAGCAAACTTTTTATTCCTGTGAGATTACAATATCCGGAGTTCAGATGAAACGATTTTACCTCTTTCTTTCACTCATTCTCCTCTTTTCACTTGCAGGAAATATAGTTTTACTTTTTGTCATTCCTTGGGATTCAGATAAAAAAATGGAAGGCTCGCAAGCTTTTGATGAAAATGAAAACAACAATATATCACTCTTTAATCGCCCAGAATCGATTGAATATGAGACTATTCAATATGATACCTATTCACTTGATGGAACACCGGTACTCTTTCTCAATTTTTCACTGCACGGTACAATTACCGATTCTATTGCACGAAAATATCATACAAACGTTTCGTCCCAACTCATTCGCAATATTCAAAATATCGTCTATTTTTTCAGTGATTTTAAGCTGAAATTTAGAAAAAATGATAGAATATCACTCTTTTATCGTCCTCAAGATGGAAAAATTCTCTATATGCGATATAAAAATCGCTCTCGCCGTGCAATTAGCGAGGCGTTTCTCTTTGAAGATGAAGCAGGTGAACGATATTTCACCTCTGAAGGCTCTTACTTGGTTCCCTGCTTGGTGAATGGACCATTTGATGGGTGCCCTAATGCCCGGCTTGTACGAGATAGATTTGGGCTTGTTCCTGTTTTTTCACTTCCTCCACAGTCGCCCATCTATCTACCATTCAAAGCAAAGATTATGAATATCTCTACCTCCCGAAAACAAGGTGGCGAAGTTGAAATAACCTATAGCAATTTTCTAAAAAAAGCATGGTTTAAAGGGTTAGCCACAATCGAAACAAACCTCAAAAAGGAAGAGCTCTATTCCCAAAATAGTGTTATAGGCCGTGGAGGATACCGAAAAGAGAAGAGAGGACAAGACGGGGTAACCTATTATCTTTTGAACAAAGATGGCTCTCTTAACTCCCCTTTTCTCTTTCATCACACCTCTCAAAAACAGATTTCAGAACAATTTAAAAACAACTTTGACATCTCTGTTCGTTACTATCAGCGCCTCTACAAGCGAGGATACCGTTTTGAAAAAGTATTTTTTGTGAAGTAATACACGCTTTTTCTACCTCTATTTATTATGCAAACAAATTAGATGAGATATGATTGATTATAAAAACAAATTAGAGTATAGTCCTTGCGAACGAATTGAAGGGAGAGAAGATGCCGTTTCTTATTGGAATAGCCGGCGGATCCGGATCTGGCAAATCAACAGTCACAAAAAAGATTGCATCATCCCTTTCTGCAGATGGTAATATTGTAACAATCGAGATGGACTCATACTATTGTGATCACCCCCAGTTAAGTTTTGAAGAGCGAGGGGCACTCAACTATGATCACCCTGCAGCAATGGATTTTGACCGACTACACTCTGATATTCAATCTCTGATGGATGGCAATTCGATAGAGAGACCAAACTATGATTTTATGACACATCGCCGTCTTGATAAAACAACCTCTATTGCCGCGACAACCATTGTAGTTGTTGAGGGCATTTTGACTTTTCACGATGCACGATTGAGAGAGATGTGTGATATGCGGCTCTTTGTTGATACCGATGCCGATATTCGAGTGTTAAGACGAATCAAAAGAGATATGAAACATCGAGGGCGCTCCTTTGATGAGATAAGAAATCGTTGGTATGAAACAGTAAAGCCAATGTATGATACATTTGTTGATCCAACTCGGAGATATGCCGATATGGTTATCCCTGAAGGCGGTTCAAACAGCAGAGCAATCGAGACAATTGCCGCACGCCTCCGACACTGGCTGCGTGAAGGAACAAAATAGTATAGATAGGAGAAATTAGATGAAAAAATCAGTCGTTTTGGTATTGTTACTTGCTTCGTTCACTCTTTTTGGCGGTGGATCTAGCTTTAGTGAAAGTGATCCTCTTGTTGCCGCAATCAATGCAAGCAAGGTTGAAAAGGTTAATGAACTTTTAAAAGAAGAAAAAGATCTCGTTGCTCACCTTAACCATCAAGATTACCTTGGAAGAACACCACTTATGTGGGCTTCTTATGTCAATTATGACGATGCTGAGAAAAAGGCAAAGATTGTTGCTAAGCGAAATGAGATTGCCACAGAGCTTATCAATCGTGGGACAAATCTCAATTTAGTAGATAAAGATGGGTGGAGCGTTTTGATGTGGGCTTCATGGTCTGGACTGTCAGATATTGTAAAACTTCTGCTTGAGAAAGGGGCAAAAGTTGATCTGATTGAAACTGCTGGTTGGGACGCGTTGCAAATTGCCTCATTTAAAGGCGAGTATGAAATTGTAAAGATGTTGCTTGATAAGGGTGCCTTACAAAGATCCAACAAAAAAGGTGAGTCTACAAAAGATTTAGCAATTAAAGGAAAAAAGATGTATGCACGAAATCTCAAAAATGGCAATTATGGGAAAATCATAGCTCTCTTAAGTAAATAAGATTGATAATGAACTTTTTCCAGAAACTTCTTCTTTTTCTCCTTTCTGGAGTTTTACTGTTTAGTTGTCTTCGAAGTGAATACCATCCCGATATTCTTATTCTCTATACCAATGATGAACATGGCCATCTTGAAGAGCAAGTTCCCAACTGGGCTAAAGCGGTTAATCTGACTGAGAAGTGGGAGCAAGAGAAGGCGCAATGCAAAAAATGTGCAGTTTTTATCCTCTCTGGCGGTGATAATTTTACGGGGTCTGCAATCAGCTCAGTTGTTCATGGAGAGTCTGTTGCCCATTTTATGAAAATTGTTGGATATGATGTAAGTGCTGTGGGAAACCATGAATTTGATTATGGCATTAATGAATGGAAGAAAAATCAACAAATCTCTTCAGTTCACTATCTTTCCGCAAATCTTGTAGACAAGAAGCACTCGGGACTCTTCACTGCCTCAACCGTTTTAAATAAAGAAGGTATTTCAATTGGATTTGTTGGAGCAACAACTGAAGAGTTGCTCTCTGTCACCGTTTCTCACACGATAAAACAGTTCACACTACTTCCAAGTTACTTGTCGGTTTCTCGCGCTTTGAAAACCATTCCAAAGAGAACTCCTACCATTTTTTTGACTCATCAATCTTTTGAGAATTCAAAAAAGTGGGTGGATAAACTTTCGAGGAAGCCATTGGTTGTATTCAATGGTCACACCCATAAGAAATATATCAAGAAAGAGAGTGGAACAACATTTATTCAGTCGGGAAAGTTTCTCAAAAAATACGCAAAGGTTATACTTCGCTGGAAAGAGGGTCGTTACCAACTTCTTTCAGCGGAACTAGTCGATATTCCTAAAAAAATAAAAACACTCACCAATAAAGCTCAAATTGTCCAACAGTTGTTGCATAAATACGAAAATATCGTGAAGAAAAAGGCTGGGGCACCATTGATCTCGGTGACAAAAGAGATATCAAAAGAAGAGTTTATGAAGGTGCATACCTGTGGTGTTTTAGACGAATACAAAGAGGCTGATGTCGTTATGAGTAATCCGGGTGGTTACAGAGATGATATTCACCGTGGTACTTTTCGAGAGTATGACCTTATCTCAGTGCTTCCCTTTGAGAATCGTGTTGTTTTTTCTCGTATCAAGGGAAAATATCTTCCCTACAATCTTGAACGAGCAGAAAATGCCGTATGTGGCGCAGAGAAAAAGGGAAAGAGCTGGTTTGTGAAAGGAGAAAGAATCGAAGCAGAAAAACACTATACCGCCGTTATTCACGACTTCATTCTTGAGGGTGGAGATGAATTTAAGTTTTTACAACCATCTACGGAAAACAAGATTCTTGCAGATGGATGGCGAAAGCCAATTATTCTCTATCTACAGAGAAAATCCAAAGAAAAAAAGACGATGAATCAACTATTGAAATAGTGTCTCTCTCTCAGCATAAATCGCTGCACAATCTTTTGTCGCATCAATTCTAACCATGATTGCTGAGCTTTTGTCTAAGCCAGTAACTGTTGTCTTCTGACCTTTCAGTGTGGCATTTGTCGCATCAATTGTGTATTGCTCATCAGTCCATGGCAGGGTTGCAGATGTGATTTTATTGTTATCAACACTAAGGTCTGCAGTCAATGATTGGCTCAAGCGTTGAATATAGTAGATATCACCATTAACCATCGTTCCTTCAAAAGAGATGGTAAATCCAGGATGACCATCACTGTCTTGATCCATAATACGGGCGTCACCATTATCTGTTGGCATAAGGTCTGTCTCAACATTCGGCATCTTTTGCATACCGCGAAGTTCCCATGTTGTTCCCTCGACATATTGGTATGAACCACCATTGTCAACAATCATTGCGTCTGGAGCATCGGTAACAGTGTCTGCAGGCTTCCAGTAGTGATAAATATCGTTAAAAGCTTGAGGAAAGATGGTGTTTCCTGCGGAGAGTCCTGAACCAGAATCGTTATCTACTTGACAAATTTGTTTGGTCAAAATGAGTTCACCGTTTTTTGCCCCTTTTGCAATTTCAATACGAAGGTAGCGCCATGTTGTGTTATCAACATCACCAATTGATGTTCCAGTTACGGCGAACATTGTCAGTTTCTGTGCCCAGACACCTTCAACCATCTCTGCAAGAGGATTCGCTTCTCCGGTATCTGCTGTGTCAGCTGTGTCGGCTGTATCAGCTGTGTCGGCTGTGTCTGCTGTGTCAGCGGTGTCGGCTGTGTCGGCTGTGTCTGCTGTGTCGGCTGTGTCGGCTGTGT
>JAGLDR010000140.1 GCA_023145475.1 bacterium | reverse complement strand
GCTGTGTCGGCTGTGTCGGCTGTGTTACCACTATCGGAAACATCATTTCCGCCACAAGATATTACAAAAAGAAAAGTTACTGCAACAACAAGCAGTGTAATAATTTTTTTCATTAAAAGCTCCATTCTAATTAATAAAGAAACGAAATATAAATACTGCTTCCAAACAACATTCCATTGCTTGAAAAGCCAGGATATCCAGGATTATTAGTTTGCAGTCCAACAGCCGAATCAAAGCCATCAGGATGCGTTGAGTTTGTTATATGATCAGGAAATTCATCAACAACATCGCCATCAACACCTTCATATGTTGTCCCATCTCTGTTATATTTGATATTTTTTTCTACAGAGCGGTTGAGAAGCCATTGAAACTGCACATTAAGTCCGCCACCAATAGAAAATGTCTTAAAATGGAAGTATTCCGTATATCCAAGAGCAAATCCAACTCTGTCATTATCAATATAGTTCTCTTGCCCCGTCTGACTTGGCACAGGTGTTGGTACATAGACAAAATCAACGCCAGCTTTTCTATCTTTGTGATCCATCTTAAATCCAGCTGAAAAGCTAAATGTATCATTCCAGCTATATCGTTCACTCGGTTTTTCACCATGCCTGTTAATATAAGTTGACCATCGCTCCCATGAAAAAGAGGCGAGAGGGGTCAAACCATATCCTTTTGCTTCAAATCGGTAGCTTAGACCAACAGAAATATTAATTGGTTGATATCCAGCGGTAATAGTTGAGCTTGCATCAAGATAGGGTTTTCCTGATGGGTTGATATCTGGATCCTCTGTCATTGTTGGGTTACTTAACTGTATTCTGTTATTGAGTTCAACAATACCGGTATTTCTTTGATAGTGAAAAGTTCCCGTCAAACTAAACCCACGCCATGGGGTGATATTTACCCCAACAATTGGTGCAACTTGACCACCAATCTTCATATGTGAATTAATCAGCTGGTAGCTAGGATTTGAGGCATCAGGAACATAAACCTCATTGTTCGTAACAGTATAACTAGTAAAGGCAACCCCTGCCCCAATTGAGAGAAACTTTGATATCCTTCCACCGAGAGCGATAGCCATACTAAACTGCTGCAATCTATCTTCATACTTCTCAAAGTGGAGTTGATTACTAAAATACTGCTCTCTCTCATCAACAAAAAATGGATCTTGTACCTGCAAACCTTTCATAGGAATTTGTGCATAAACTCCAATAGTCAACCACTTTTTAATGATGGTTTTGACAAGTCCAAAAGAGACAACAGGAACAACATCTTGACGCGTTGTCGCACTTGGTCGTTGATTGATAAGGCTATCAGTTGGCAGAGGCGCAACAATGCCGGCTTCCGCGAGACTTGAGGGAACTCGCAAAACATCGTCAGTCAGAATACTGGAATTTCCATGATTATACTGTGCATCATCTCGTGGCAGATAACTGATATCAAGATTCTCAATCAGAACAACAACCGCAAGCGTTGCGGTATCTTGTTGATTCATCAAAAGAGAGGGGTTGAAGTAGGTTGCCGCAGGTCCAGAAGAGAGAAAGCGAGCGTTCAGAGGATTCACCTCATCAGGCGCTCCAGTCAACTCATAAAAAGAGGATGCAGAAATAGTATAGGAAAAGAGCAACAACGCTCCAACAACAACAGACTTAATAAAATTCATATTGTCCCCACAACAAAAATAAAAACTAGTTAAAATATTAACAAATAACGCACATTGTCAAGGAAAGAGCTTAAGAAAATGCGTACACCCTAAATCTGAGACGCTTATCAACTAAAAAAGTTACATCATAAGATAATTTGTAAAAGAGTCATTTTCGTGTTATAACGCTGGTGGCTGTGATGTAAAACACAAATGGTAGGTTGATATGAAGTTTTCGTTTGATGATTTTGATTTTTCAAAATTTAAGTGGTCTGATATCTTTTCACGAGGCGTTGCCCTTCCAACACTAACTATTGGAAGCAAGACAGCAACAGTTCCCATTGTTCAAGGAGGAATGGGTGTTGGTATCTCAGCATCGCGCCTTGCGGCTGCCGTTGCGCAAGAGGGTGGAATTGGTGTAATTGCTGCAAATGCGATTGGTATGCTTGAAAAAGATTACTATAAAAATGGTATCGAAGCCAACATGCGAGCGTTGCGTTCGGAAATCCGTAAGGCACGAAAGGCGACAGATGGCATCATCGGTGTTAACATCATGGTTGCACTCAACGACTTTCATAATATGCTACAAGTTTCAATTGAAGAGAAAGTTGACATTGTCTTTTTAGGCGCTGGATTGCCACTCAAAGGGATTCCTGTTGAGGCGTTGCGTGCCGCAAATGTTGCAGTTGTTCCTATCGTCTCTTCTGCAAAAGCAGTCCAGTTGATTTTTAAGTTCTGGCAGAAGAAATACAATGACATCCCTGATGGTGTAGTTCTTGAAGGGCCAAAAGCTGGTGGTCATCTCGGATATAAACCGGAACAGATTGATGATCCTGCATTTGCACTTGAAGCAGTATTGCCAACGATTGTAGAAGCAGTGAAACCATTTGCCAAAGAGTTAGGAAGAGAGATTCCTGTTATCGCTGGTGGTGGCGTTTTTAGTGGCTCAGATATTGAGCAAACGCTCACACTTGGTGCCTCTGCTGTTCAGATGGGAACACGATTTGTCGCAACGACAGAGTGCGATGCTGATGAGGGTTTTAAGCAATCATTTGTTGATGCAAAAGAGGACGATGTAGTTCTTATCAAAAGCCCTGTTGGAATGCCTGGTCGTGCCATTAGAAATCAGTTTCTTACTGACCTTGAGAATGGTGCAAAGAAGTTTTTCAAATGTCCCTATAAATGCCTCGCAAGCTGTAAAGCTGAAGAATCACAATACTGTATTTCACTTGCGTTAGACAATGCACGAAAGGGAAAGATGAATCATGGATTTGCCTTCGCTGGAACCAACGCATACAAAATTGAAAAAATAGTCTCAGTCAAAGAGTTGATTGCTGAACTGAAGATGGGATATGCAGAAAGTTGTGAGACGACATTTACCCGCATAAAAGATGAGTATGCCGTTGCAATGGAGCGATTTGCTGAAGTCAAGCAAGAGTACGGAGTCGCACTTGACAATGGTATCGAAGCTCTGAAAACGGAGTATGATAAAATTTCTGAAATGGGTGCAAGTGACTATTTTGATGATAAAATTCAGGCACTTGAAAGCGTCGAAAATCTAAAGAAAAACTATGCAGAAGCACAAGAATATATTCAAGAACTTGTAGAGCAGATGCAACTGTTTATGGATAATGCTGTCTACGAATAACCTCTAGCGTTCCCTCTTTTTTTGTCACATTTTTGTCGTTTTTCTGTCATTTTTCTGTCATTATTTTTCTGTCTAGATATACTGTGCACAACTTTGAATAGAAAGTATGTTTATTAATATTTCAGTGAGGAATGACCGATGAAACGGAGCTTATTTTTGATTGTAATGCTTACCTCTTTCTTTGTCATCAGTTGTGATGAT
>JAGLDR010000014.1 GCA_023145475.1 bacterium | reverse complement strand
CAGCCTTTCCATCAACCTCATATAAAAGTGTCTTAAAGCCAATATGATCATAAAAATAATTTGTTCGGTGATAGACAACCTTCTCTGTTTTTGCAACCTTTTTTGTTCCAACATACAACCAGTCAACCGTCAGATGACGGTCGTATTCAACTCCATCATACTTTTGGTACATCACACTATATTTATTAACGATTGCGTTAATTATTGCCAATGATTGTTGAGGAGTAATTGTCGTTGTTGCACTCTTTGGCAACTCCACTCCAGAGAGAAGAGAAAAGAGTAAAAAAATCGTCATTAAAACAAGTTGTTTCATCCACATCAAGACACCTCCAATTCGTCAAAAATTTACTATATTAAAAACACGACTTTCCTTGTCAAGTCGCACTTAATATATATGATGATGTTAACAAAAGAAAGGTTACTTGATGAACTACACCCATTTCCACATTCCAGAGCATTTAAAGCCGATGAAAACGGTGGTCTATGGGGATTTTGAAGAAACTTTACAAGTTTTTGATAAAGAGACTCGCTCAAATATCTTTATTCGTACAATTTTATTCCCAGAAACAGTCTCAAGAGAGCTTGCAAAACAGTTAAAAAAAGATTTTGAAAGGGCAAAAAAACTCTCATTTTCCTTTCTTCCTCATTTTCACAAACTAACCATCAAAAAGAATAGTATCACCTATTCTCTTGATGAATTTGAAGGAGAGGCACTTATCAATATGCTGCCACTCTCTCAAAAAGATGCTACCACCATCTTCGCCGCACTTACCAATGCACTCATTGACTTGCACGGACATGGTATTTATCACCTCCATCTCAACCCTTATACCATCTTTGTTGATGAACAAAAAAGAGTTAAAATTATTGATGTAGGCTTTGATGCTGCCTATCTAGTGTTGATAAAATCAAACCTTTTACTGCCCTACGCTTCACCAGAAATGTTGCAAACACAACGATGTGATTGGAGAAGTGATTTCTTCAGCCTTGGGGCACTTTTGTGGCACACACTTACCGGCAGAATCCCTCAATTTCATATCAATGACAGCTCACTTATTCCCTCCTCTAAAAACAAAAAAAAGATAGAACCCTTTGCTCAATTACTTGACCAGCTGTTACAGCCGCATCCAAGTAACAGACTGACGGACACACTATCTATCATCACAAAACTACACAAAATTGCGGTCACCGTTGGTGCTATTCAACATGGGGAGAAAATTTCTGACATTGAATACAACGATGATCTGATTTCAAGACAAGCCGAGATAAGTCATACAGCAAGTGCCATCGAGCAATTTATTGGACATGAGGTTGATCAGACAATTATTGTTGTTGGTGATAGAGGAACTGGTCGAACAAGATTTTTGTATGAGATAGAGCAAACGTTTTCTCAAAAACTCCACACACTGCTCATTTCAGCAACAGCAACGCAGGATCTGCTTGGTGATATTATCATCGATATCTGGAATCAAATGGATAGAGAAATTCACTTTCAGATTGCAAAGAAATGGGGAGCGATCCTTCTTGTCTACTTCCCTCGTATGAGTAATTTTCCTGAATTTACTACGATATCTCCTGACGAACCACTGCGCAATGCAAAAGAGGATTTTGCAAGAACAGTATCTGTAATTGTTGATATTATCCATATCTATACTCGAACCTCACCTCTTCTTCTGCTTATTGATAATGCAGAGGAGATAGACGGACGCTCTCTTGAGGTGCTTCATGAGCTACTTGCAAAAGATGGTGAAAATCATCACCTTTTTGTCGTTGCAACAATAATCTATGAGGCCAATGTTGAATTTCTTGAATTTTCTTCCTACAACCGTATTGATTTGCCACCTTTTTCACTTATTGAAACAAAAACTTTTCTTACGAATCAATTTGCACCCCTCAACGCTACCTTAGAAGATGAGACACTCCTCTGGTTTTTTAGAGAGAGCCAAGGAAAAGTGCGACAAATCAAAATGATTCTCTTTCTCCTCATCCAAGAGGGATTCATATATCAAAATGAGCAACAGATTCTCCTTGATACGAATGTCTTAAAATCACACTCTATATCTCTGCTAAAACGGTGGATTGACTCTCTCAATAGTGACCAACTGCTGCTGCTTAAAGCAACATCTGTCTACTACAAATTCACAACTTCTGAGGTTCTCTGTGCGCTGCTCGATGGAAAATTAGCAAAAGATGAAATTAGCCTCTTTTTAGAGATGTTTAAAAATAATTACCTGCTGAAACAACAGAAAAATGGCCGTATTCGCCTGATTAGCCTGCAATTAAAAGAGTTTTTATACAACCTGATGAGTGATGAAGAACGCATCTATTTCCACAAACTTTTTGCCCGCTATCTTATGGATAATTTACGCCACCTCGATACGCGGCTCAATCTCTATGCGTATTCGGCCTATCATGAAAAACAGGCAAATAACCCAAGAAAAGCTCTGCGTCTCTACCTGCTCAGCGCCCGTGCGGCACTCAATAATGCCAGCGGTATGCAAATTGATATTATTCTGCACGAAGTACTGGCAATCAAAGAGGAAAACCCAACTCTCTTGAACCCTGGTCAACAGTATGCCATCGATCTTTTTGCGGGAAAAACATACTACAACACAGGACATCACCTTAAGGCTATAGACCTTTTACAAAAAGCTTTTCACCACTGGAAACATCACACAATACTCGAACTGCTGATATTTTCATTGATACGAGAATCAGAGTTGGAAAAAGCCAAAGATATCCTGAAAAAGTTTCATCAAACTTCTCCTGATTATATCGCCTTCATCAGTTTTCTCCGAGCGGTGATTGCAACAGATGTTGAAGAAAACATACGAAAGGCAAACTATCACATTATTCGTGTAAATAACCTTATCAAAAAAGGGTTTAATGCCCTATTTGATAAAAACAGACTCTATATGCTGCGAGAACTTGAGTTTCGTATCCGCGTGAGACTGTGTGAACATGATGAATTTGAAGAGTTAGAGCAGTTGCACAGCACTCTGTTGCAGCAGGCATATTCACTGAATCAAAAAGTCTATGTTACTGACGCTCTTTTTGCCTCTTTTCAACTGTACTGGCAATTTAATAATCTTGAGAAATCCTACTCCATTCTTCAAAAAGCTCTCAAAATCAGTATTGAACTCTATGACAACTTTAGAATATCTCGAATATATTATCATTTAGCCATCTGCTCACACCGTCTTTCCCACTGGGAAGAGTGTGGATATCATCTTGATAAAACGATGGAATATGCTAATAAGAGCGATGGCATACAAATACTGAGACTCGCATTTTATGCAAAAGGAGAGTACGCACTTATATCGGGCAACTACACTCTTGCTGATAACTATCTCACACAAGCTGAAGAGTACGCACGAAGAGATGAAACAACTGATGTTATCCATGTTTACGCCTCTCTTATTCTGCTACAACTTCTTAAAAACAATAGTGGTGGTGCGAGAAATATTGGTGGAAAAATGCGCCGTTTCATGGAGCAACGGAGTGTTCCTGATGATCAGCAGATACAGGGGCTACTTGCACTAATGTTGCTCGAATCTCTCTTTCCTCGCAATGACAAACTCTATATTGAATTTTCTAAAGTAGCATCACGCATTATCAAAAAGCGGCCTCAAACACATAAAACATATAAACTGCTTTACATTCTCACTCACATCTTACACAACGCCTCTATTCAGAATTTCAAGAAAGTATATCGCTGGATTGATATTGTTGAAAAAGATAATATTACAAGCACCCACTCTCTCTTCACTATGCTTTATTACTATCATGTCGCCACCTTGCTCTCGCAACACAACAAACGCCATCCTCTTT
The DNA here is from genome assembly GCA_023145475.1 of bacterium. Lineage (GTDB taxonomy): Bacteria > UBP6 > UBA1177 > UBA1177 > JAGLDR01 > JAGLDR01. Next base: position 10,931 of record JAGLDR010000014.1, on the reverse strand, counting down.
TGCTCCCCTATATTGAACACGGACGAAATGTTGCCAACAAGGTACAATCGACTCACTTTGCATTTTTATTTAGAGAGCTCCTCTACATTGTTGGGCGTGATGAAAATAGTGCTCTTCTCAAAACCATATACAGCTCAGCACAAAAAAACAGTCCCGAACTCTTGCCAACAGTGCGAAAGCTGCGAACTCATGTTGAAGAGACGGAAAAACTGCTTGACTATTTTCGTGTGAAAGAGAGAAATTTCTCTCACATCTCTGAACTGGCGAAATCTATCGCTGAAAAGAGTGACCTTACCAGAATTCTTAGCATCGTTGTACGAAAGATTTTTGATACTGTTCCCCTTGATATTTGTGCGATATTTTATCAATATGGGGAGGGCGAAGAGACAGAATACTTCATTAGAGATGCGATGAATGCAGAGGTTTCATTTCAAGAGATAAATTTTAACACACAGACAATCCATAAAATGCTCGCATCGGGCCATATTGAAATTACAACACAGCTCATAAAACACTCTAACAGTGCGCAAAGCACCTCCTATAGTGATAGTGATGTGAAAGCGACTGTTGCTGCTATTCCTCTTGATTTACAAGGTGAGATGCACTCATATATATATATTCAACATAGTTCAGATAGTACAACTTTTTCTGATGCCACACTCCATTTTTTCGGGATTCTCGTGGACTATGTTTCAGTTATTTTAGAAAATGTTCGGCTGCTTGATATTGCAACGAAGGATACACTCACTCGTGTTGCAACAAGACGGCATTTTATGCAATCGCTCGAAAAAGAGATAAAGCGGCAAAGACGATATAACTCATATCTCTCTCTTTTAATGTTGGATATAGATCACTTCAAACAGATAAATGATCAACATGGACACTTAATGGGTGATACCGTTTTACGCAAAATTGGAGAAATTCTCAATCAAAACATTAGAAACACTGATTTTGTTGGAAGATTTGGTGGCGAGGAGTTTATTATCTTGCTGACAAACACCAATCAAGTTGGTGCCTTCAATACAGCTGAAAAGATTCGCTTAATTATTGAGGAGACATCCTTCTCAACACTAAATATCACAGCAAGCATTGGTATTGCAACATGCAATGACCATCGATTGATGTCTGAACTTGATTTTATTGAGAAGTCTGATCAGGCGATGTATACAGCAAAACGAGAGGGTCGCAACCGGACGATTCACTATGATGACACTATTAGAATGGAGCAAGAATGACTAATCTTTACATTATTCTTAATGAGAAGAATATTCTCGAAAACGATATATCACCCATAAAAACGGTGTATGACAAACTAATGTCATTTTCGGATCAGCTACAAAAACATGAAAACAGTATCGAGTTTCGCTTTGAACAAAACAGTGGCATACTTGATTTCATTGATCATTTATCTGAGAGACGCTATAAAGATTGGTTTAGAAAAGTTGATATGGAGTGCCCCAATCTTCCCTATTTCTTGTCAGGAAACTCTTTGACAAGCTCACTTTCAATCTATTTCCTTGGCTGCCTTCCTTTTGAAAAACAGGATGGAAAATTACTCTTTGACGCTCCTCGCTCTCGTATTTTTCTTGAGAAAAAACAACATAATATTAAAAATCTGTGTCTCGGAATAAATATCGATCCAAAACAGACAATATCTCGTATGCATGCGGTTCTTTTTGGCAAACCAACAGTTGATGAAACCCTCCCTGCGGATGACAAAAGAGAGGGGAAAAAGCGCTCATTAAAAACACTCCTTAAAGAGCATGGCTCTGTTATCTATGTCTCCGAAGATGGAATGAGAGGCGCACTTCTGCTTGAGACTGTCTATAAACACTTTACAATAACTCACGCTCATCTTTTTACAGGAGGAGAGACACCACTCCTTCGCATCTACCACACGATTAATGATCAAAAAACATATACCGATGCAACCATTCTTAAACTGCCTGACATTTTAAAGATACGAAAAAAGAATCCTATCTTGTCACTCTGGGTTGTTACTCCTGTCGCAACTGGATATCAACGCCTGTTTGAACACAAAATCCCCTCTTTTGATGTAACAGATGAGCTCCCTCCAGAGGAAAAAAAGCGAGACGAAAATAAAAAAGAAAAGATAACAGAGGAGAGTGATTTACCTCAAAAAGAGGCTGAAAAACCTGTAGTGCCACTAACAGAGTGTGAAAAAGAGGTGAAAACTCTCAAAAAAGAGATAAAAAGCCTCAACGCCACTATTGGGGCGATGGAAGAGGAGATGAATGCCCCTCGTTCAGGGTTTTCCGGTTTTTTCAGAAAATTATTCAAGTGACATATTGATGGATATTACCCTTCTCGGCACAGGATCCTCGACTGGTGTTCCACAACTGCTCTGCAACTGCCCTGTCTGCACCTCATCGAATCCAAAAAATAAAAGAAGCCGATTTTCAATCCTTTTTTCTGACAATGGAACAAATATTTTAGTTGACGCACCATTTGAATCTCGCTTGCAACTCTTAAATGCCAAGGTTTCTCATATTGATCTGTTTTGGCTGACACACCCTCATAGCGATCATCTTGCAGGTATTGATGATTTGAGAATTTTTGCCTTTAGAAATCAGATATCCCTCCCCTTTTACGCACTTCCTGAACATATCACAACAGTCCAAAATAAGTTTCCCTATCTCTTTTTCAAAAATGAGTACCGCGATCAACCACTCTTTCAATCTCATCCCATTACTCACAAAACAGTCACCCTCAAAAACGCGGAATTAATCCCTATTATTCACAATCATGGAACGATGGAGGTGGCGGGATTTCGTTGGAAAAATGTGGCATTTCTTGCTGACATTAGCGCCATCGAGGAGAGTGAACTAGACAAACTCAAAGGGTTAGAGCTGCTCATTATTGCACATACGCTTAAACACAAACATTTTAAGCATATGAATGGAGAGGAAGTTGTTGCATTAATCCAAAAAATAAATCCGAAAAAAGCTATCCTAACACATATGAATCACCACTTTGAATATAACACACTCAAAGCGTCTTTGCCTGAAAATATTGAGCCAGGATACGACGGAATGACCATTTCTATGCCCTAAAGCACTAAAAATGCCTTTTAGCCCCGCTTTATTTTGACAAAAAAAGAAAAAACATCCACAATAACAGAAGAAACAGATAGCGAAAGGAGAAAAGCATGTCCACATTTAAAGTTTTATTTGTAGCAACAGCAACCTTCCCTGAGGTTACTCTCAAAATTGAGTCAGATTCATGGTTTCAAGCATTTGAATCATCGATGGCCAATTTAGGAAAACAAAGTTTAATGAAAAGCATCTTCTGCGATGTTCGTCCTGATGGCTCTGTATTTATCTCTTTTGCTGATGATGCAGGAGCGGTAACAATAACAGATGAAGGCTCTCTCGATACTTTTGCAAAGACGATGGATGAGGCAAAACCAGCTCCAGAACCTCAACCAGCTCCAGAACCTCAACCAGCTCCAACACCTGTGGAAGAAGAAAATATTACCATTATTGCACAGGCAACAGACTCTACTCCACCACCTGTTGAAAAAGAGGTTGAAAAAGGCGAAGAGATTTTTGCATCACAAATAGAAGAAAAACAACAGCAAGCAGAAGAGGCACACTCTGCAGCAGCAGATTTGTTTGAAGAAATTATGGATATCTATGACTACAATGAACAAGAGGCACTTGAGTTTGCTATGAATCTTGCGATGAAATATATCCCCTCTGAAAGTGGTTCTATTGCAATTGCGCAACTTGGTGATGGCACCCTTAAATTCGATGTTACTCGTGGACCAAAAGCAGATGAAGTGAAAGGAATGGTTATCCATGTTGGACAAGGATTAATCGGTTTTTCAGCAAAAAACAGCAGCTGTATCGCCGTCAACGATGTTTCGTATGACCCTCGTTTTTTCAAAAAAGTAGAGGACGAAGTAAAATATAAGACAGAGTCTCTTCTCTGCGCTCCTATTGTTCACCCTGGAACAGAAGTTGTCTTTGGTGTACTTGAGCTGATTAATAAAGAGGGAGGCAAGTTCTCTGAAAAAGATTTAAGCCACCTCCGATTTATTGCAGATAAGACAGGTGACTTTCTTGGAATGAATTGGGATGCACAAAATAATTCATTTGACGACTAATTATAATCTATAATAAAAATATACAGAGAGGATATACTGATGCAACAACTGCATGAAATACTGTTGGCAATTACGGGGTTCGTTTGGGGAATCCCACTGATTATTCTTCTGCTCGGAACCGGAATCTTTTTAACATTTTTCTCTAAAGGGATTCAATTTCGTGGCTTTTTTCATGGATGGGCTTTGATATCAGGCAAGTATGATGATCCAAAAGAGAAGGGCGAGACGACACACTTTCAGTCACTTGCAACCGCACTCTCTGCAACCATTGGAACGGGCAATATCGCCGGTGTTGCGACCGCTATTGCACTTGGTGGACCAGGAGCCGTATTTTGGATGTGGGTGACGGCACTTTTTGGTATGTCTATCAAATTTCACTCTAGTTTGCTTGCACAAAAATATAGAGAAGTTGATGAGAATGGCGTTGTATCTGGCGGTCCAGCCCACTATTTGAAAAATGGTCTGAACAACAAATGGCTCGCCTTTTTCTATGCGGTGTTTACCATTATGGCATCATTTGGAATTGGCAATTTGGTGCAGGCAAACTCTTTGACAGACCCACTACATGAGCAGTTTGCGGTGCCTCGCTTAGCTGTTGGTATTGTTGTTGCTATCCTTGTTGGCGCAGTTATTGTCGGCGGAGTGAAGAGGATTGCTCAAGTTACCTCAAGAGTTGTTCCGTTGATGGCTGTTCTCTATTTTTTGGCTGCGTTGACCGTTATTTTACTCAATACCGATAAAGTTATTCCTGCATTTCAGATGATTTTCACCTACGCATTCAATGGATCACCAAAAACAGTTGGTGGCGGTTTCGCAGGTGCATCAGTTTTGATGGTTATGCGTTTTGGTATCGCGAGAGGACTCTTCTCAAATGAAGCTGGTCTTGGAAGTGCCGCAATTGCCCACGCACCCGCAAAAACAGATGAACCAGTTCGTGAAGGTCTTGTTGCGATGCTTGGACCATTTATCGATACCATCGTCATCTGTACGATGACAGCTCTTGTTATTATCATCTCTGGACTCTGGGATTCTGGACAAACTGGCGCGGCACTTTCTTCACACGCCTTCACACAGACTCTTCCCTATGTTGGGCAATATGTTGTCTCTGTAGGACTTTCACTGTTTGCATTTACAACACTAATCGGGTGGTCATACTACGGCGACCGAAATGTTGAATACTTAGCTGGCGAGAAGTGGGTTCTTCCCTATCGCATATTCTTTATTATGCTGATTCCTGTTGGTGCCGTTATGAAGCTTGAAATTGTGTGGAATTTCTCTGATATTGCCAATGCGTTGATGGCGATTCCGAATCTTATCGGTGTCGTGCTACTTTCAGGTGTTGTTAAGAAGATGACAGACAAATACTTCGCAGGATTGAAAAAATAATCCCGTAGGATGGGGTCATTTCGTTACATTTTGAAGAAATGTGACGATTTGAACCCTCCGGTCATAATATCATTTTTTTGTCGTTTTTTCAATTCTCTATTGATTTCCACACCAATATAAACGAAAATGTAGATTGCAATTTTGCGAGGCAGACAGAAAAAGACTTTTAAAGCGGAGATTGAGAGGCATGAAAGAAGCAAAAGTACTCACAATTCGAGGTCAATATGTGCTGATAGATAGAGAGTTGGCTAAATTATATAACATAGAAACAAGAGTGCTCAAACAATCCGTCAAAAGAAATATCACACACTTTTCACAAGAGTGCATGTTTCAACTGACAACGAGCGAGATTGATGCACTGGTATCACAATTTGTGATACCTCATAAAGGAGAGCTAGGAGGTGCAAAACCTTTTGTTTTTACAGAACGAGGAGTAGTGGAATTAAATAGAACTTTGAAAAAAAACATCGATATTAGTTCTCTTTTTAACAAACCGAAACAGGATTTAGTTGTCACAGAGAGTTATGATATATTGAGTAAAATAAGTGTGATAAGAGGATTGAGCGTAATGTTTGATTTTGATTTAGCTCAGCTTTACGGAGTTAAAGCAGTTCGGCTGCGAGAGCAGGTGAAAAGAAACCAAAAACGTTTTCCACCAGACTTTATGTATCAACTGACTGATGAAGAAATCTCACTCATGGTATCGCAAAATGCGATACCATCAAAACAGACTCTTGGAGGCTCTCGTCCCTTTGTTTTTACAGAACAAGGGATAGCAAGTATCTCCAGTGTTCTCAACAGTGAAAAAGCCATTGAGGTAAATATCGCAATCATCCGCGCATTTGTTGCAATGCGGAAAATGTTGGTGCATAACACCGCACTTTTTCAGAGAGTAGAAAACATTGAAACACGACAATTAACCCATCAGATAGAGACTGATAAAAAGATAGATGAAATTTTCAGTGCTATTGAAGAGCGAGGTATCAAACCAACACAAGGGATTTTTTATAATGGCCAGATTTTTGATGCATATCTGTTTGTGATGAATATAATTCGCTCAGCTAGGCAGTCAATTATTCTGATTGATAATTATATTGATGAGACGGTTCTTACGATGTTATCGAAGAGAGCAAAAGCTGTGCTTGTCACCGTCTACACAAAAAAAATTAACAAGCAACTTTCACTAGATATCCAAAAATATAATGAGCAGTATACGCAGGTAGAAATTATAGAGTTTTTTGATGCTCACGACCGATTTATGATAATTGATGAAAGTGAAGTTTATCATTTAGGGGCATCACTGAAAGATGTTGGGAAAAAGTGGTTTGCATTCTCAAAAATGGATGTTAGGGCATTGGATATGATTCACAAACTGCATAAATGATTCAATCAATTGCCAATCAATATCGTCTTTTTCGTTGGCTTAGGCGCCTTCACAATCATAAATTTCAGTGGAGCGTCGCTCTCATTATACCAGCAGTGAAGAATATCTTTTGGACTTTCAACAAGGGTATCTTTGGTAACTTCCATCTTTTCATCACCAACCTCTACCACGCCGACTCCGTCTAGCACATAAAAGGCAACATCAACAGGAGTGATATGTCGTTTGAGTGACTGACCAGGCTCTAGCGTGATAACGGTAATCATCGCCTCTTCTTTGTTGTAGAGATTTCGTGCATCAACATTGTGCGCATTTTTCATAATTTCTACTTCGGACAATTTTTTTGTAATCATAGGTTTCTCCTTTTTGTGGGAGTGAGTGGCTTACATAACTTTTTTCAGTTTCTTTAGATTCTTTTTGATAATTTTCATCTCTTCTTCACGAACACCATCGCTATACTGCTCTTTAAAGCGTTTCCACGAACGATTGAGATTCTCGATACGCTTTTCAGCATCTTTTGGTGATGTCGCATACTCTTTAATACGACTAATCGATTTGTTACGATTCTTTTCATTATAGATAGACAAAGAGAAGTAGGCTCTGATTATTTTTGCAGACTTTCTCATATAGCGTGTCGGATGCAACCCTTTTGATTTCAGGTAGGCATCAATTTCATTCTTACCCTCAAGCAACAGTTTATGCTTTGGAGTGTGACGACCACTTGGTGGATTTTTTATTCTTTTATCCATTGCAGTTGTAATTGAGTCAATTGCTCTTTTGTGAGTAAGAAAATGTTCAATATCCAGTTCGGTTACTGGAATATCTCTTGATGATGGTACAATTTTATCTCCATTTTCATCAATATCGCTTTTTGTACACGATGTTATCAGCACCAAAAGTATGAAAAGCGGAACTAGTAGCCGTTTAAGTCTCAAAACACTCCTCCTCAAAGTGCTCCTATGATAGACTATGAAAATAAATAACTCAAGATTTTAGAGGCCTGTAATACGATTTTCTTAAAATTATTTTTATATTGAGCTACTTTTGTTAGAATAGGCAGGAACTTTGACGAGGAGCTTTAGATGGACACCGTCATTTTTATAGATGATGAAAGAGGAATCAGAGATAGCATCAGTATGATTCTTCCACGATATGGGTTTGCCGTTGTAACAGCCGCAACAGCTGCAGAAGGTCTTGCATTAATCAAAAAGAATGCTGAGACGATTTCTGTTGTCGTTACGGATCTGATGTTGCCTGGTGGTGTTGATGGTATGGATATTTTAGACCGAGTCAAAGAGATTGATTCAACCATTCCTGTTATTATGATTACGGCGTTTGGCAACATCGAAACAGCCGTACTCGCGATGAAGAAAGGTGCCTTTACCTTTATCACTAAACCTTTTGAATACAAGGTACTCATTCAACAAATCAATAAGGCACTTGAAACAGCATCCTTAAAGGTTGAGAATAGACGCTTGCAAGGAGAGCTCAAAGAGATTCGTAACAGCCAATATCAGATGATATATGAAAGCAAAAAGATGCAGGCAATTATTGATGCTGCTCTTGTTGTTGCGCCGACAGATGAGACAGTGCTTATTACGGGTGAAAGCGGAACAGGAAAAGAGCTGCTTGCCCGGTTTATTCTTGAAAATAGTAGCTGCGCGCACAAACCATTTATTGTGCTGAATGCTGCCGCTATTCCAGAATCACTGCTTGAGTCAGAGCTTTTTGGCTATGTTAAAGGGGCATTTACTGGCGCAGACAAATCAACAACAGGATATATTGGGGCGGCCGAAGGTGGCACACTCTTTATTGATGAAATAGGTGAGATGCCACTCTCCTTGCAATCCCGTCTTTTACGATTTTTACAAGAAAAAGAGTATATGCGGGTCGGAAGCTCCAAAGCGATAAATGCCAATGTTCGTGTCATTGCCGCAACTAATAAAAATCTCTTGCAAGAGTGTGAAAATGGACATTTTAGAGAAGATCTCTTCTATCGACTTTCGGTTTTTCCTCTACACATTCCCGCACTCAGAGAGCGGGACGAGGATATAGGTGCTTTGGCAAAACATTTTGTGATGCGCGTTTCAGCACGATATAAAAGACCAGAAATAGAGCTTTCAGACCATTTTATCGCATCACTGCAAGGAAGACGGTGGAAGGGTAATATCAGAGAGCTAGAAAATTTTATTGCCCGCTTTGTTCTCACTGGTGGTCAGCAAGATTCTCAACAAGATGGTGGTCAACCGCCGTCATCTCTTCCTAGCAGCCATATTATCTCTTTTGAGATTGGAAAAATGCCACTCAAAGATATGGAAGATTACATTATTACAGAGACGCTCAAATCAGTCGATGGCAATAAGAAGTTAGCAGCTGACCTGCTCAAAGTTTCACAACGAACTATATATCGTAAAATCACCGGCGAAGAAATCTGACAGCCGAATAAAAAAGGGGTCATTCCGATGCACACTGTGCGTCGGTTTGACCCCTTTCAAATTCAACAAATAACGATGGTTACATCTTTACTTTGCCTTCCCACAACTTGCCATACTGAAGGGCTAAGTCAAGCAGGATAACATGAGTGAAATAGGTATCTGTGATGTAGTAGGTATTATCAATATTGTCATCATAACGAGTTGCCTCTTCTTTGATAAAGCGGTAGTTAAGACCGACAGAAGCAAATGAGAAGAAGTTAGCACGAACCATAACATCAAGTGCCAGAGTACTATTCTGACTATCATTCAACCATGTATAAAGATATGGTTGTTTAAAGTATGAAAAACGAATCATAGTATCAATCATCCACAGCTTTGCATAGGGTGCAACAAAAATACCGTATGATGAATAGTTTCTATCGGTAAATTCTTGCAGATAGGCATCTTGATAATAAGTAGTCGCTTGACCTGCAATATACTCGTTGTGCAAAGCACGCAGTGAATAGACAAATTCACCTTGAAGTCCGATATTGAGATTTCTATTAACGGTGTATCCTAAGTCAGCAGCAAATGCCATAAGAAAATTCTTCTTATTAAATGCCCACTCATTCTCACCATCAGCATTCTTAATCACAGGACCACCAGCTGCACTTGATGTCTGATAGATTCCATCAGGATTATCAACATCAAGATCGTGATAGGCAGAGCCAATAATCATTGATGCTGCAATAGTCATATAAAAATCTTTTCTCATATCAAAACGAACATCAAAACCGTGAGCAGGATCTTTGAAGTAGTCATCGCCATCAAGCATCTGCTCATTCTTGCCATTAAAAATAAAGTAACGAGCGCGAAGATGCATTGTCTTGTTTTTAAATGGAATGTTAACTCCAAGCTCAGCTCCTAAATCATTAAATCCGCCACCAAGGTAAGATGAACGAAGGAGCGAATCCCAAACCATTGGCTGATAAAAGGTGTTCTCAATACCAAAAGGCATCAAAAATTGTCCCATTTTAATATCAACAAATGCTTTTGGATGAACAAAGTTAATATAGGCTGCTTGCAGAATATCAAGAGCATTTGGTTCATCTGGTGTCATATCAAGATCGGGCTTCAAAGCACCTGGGGTATAGTCGTGTCCCCATGTCCGAACAGTCTTGAGACCTTTAGCGAGGTCAAGAAAAAGTCGTCCAGAGAAATAACTGATGCCACCTTCAAAATCTAAAGAGGCTTGACCAAGACCAAACTGAAAGCTTCGTTTTGTTACATCGCTTCCAAAAATTGTTCCCATATTAAAATAGGTATCAACAAAACCCGTTACTTTGAAAAAAGTTGGATACTCTGTTGGAACATAAGGCTTAACCACTTTTTTAGGTTTTGGCTCTTCTATTTGCACTGGAGTAATCTTCTCTGTAGGTTGAGCTACAGGTGATGGCTCTTGCGCTACAACTGGTTGAACAGCTGGTACAGGCTGTGCGGCAGGAGCAGGTTGTGCAACTGGTGCAGCAGCAGGTTGTGCAACTGGTGCAGCAGCAGGTTGATCAGCTGGTGCGCCCTCTGGTTTCTTCTCCCCTTGCTTGTATTTTTGCATATACTGCTG
>JAGLDR010000139.1 GCA_023145475.1 bacterium | reverse complement strand
GAATTGTTTGTCTATGATATTTATTTTTACCATTCATTTTGCCTCCGTAGGGTAATTCGTGAATTACCCCTACATTATCGGGATTATTGGGTAATTCGTGAATTATCCATACATTATTAAAATTTCAAACCGTGTTAAACATCGTTCTATCATAATATTGAATCGCCTCTGCAATATCGGCAACCGCAATATCCTCACGACTATTCAAATCCGCAATTGTCCGAGAAACCTTCAAAATTCGTGCATATCCACGCGTTGACAGCCCAAGAGAATCCATCGCTTTTTTTAGAAGCAGTTCTGCGGTGTTATCAAGCTTGCACCACTTTTCAATATGTGATGATTGCATCCGACCGTTGGTAAAAAAGGGAAGTGATGAAAACCGTGTTTTTTGAACCTCTCTGGCCGTTTTTACTCGCTCCCTTATATCGCTACTCTTCTCTCCATGTTTTTTGGTCCTCAAATCTTCATACGGCACACTGTTTACCACAATGGCAATATCAATTCTATCAAGAAGAGGTCCAGATATTTTATGTTGATAGCGTTGTATTGATTGTACACTGCAGGTACAGTTTCTGCGTGGATCAAGCAGATAACCACATGGACAGGGGTTCATCGCCGCAACCATCATAAAACTTGAGGGAAATGTCACACTGATTGCAGCGCGAGAGATGGTCACCTCTCCATCTTCCATAGGTTGACGCAACACTTCAAGAGCATTTCTTGAAAATTCAGGTAGTTCATCAAGAAAAAGCACACCATTATGTGCAAGACTCACCTCACCTGGATGCGGAGGCGTTCCACCACCGGCAAGTGCAATGTGTGATGAGGTCGAATGTGGCGAGCGAAAAGGTCGCTCGGTAACCAGTCCATTTTTACTCAATAATCCAGAGACGCTAAAGAGTTTTGTCGTTTCAATGCTCTCTTCTCTGGTCAGTGGCGGCATCACTGTTGGCAATCTACGAGCAAGCATCGTCTTTCCACTTCCTGGTGAGCCAATCATCAAAAGATTATGTCCACCAGCCACAGCAATTTCGATTGCCCGTTTCGCCTGTTCGTGACCTTTAACATCATAAAAATCAACAAGTTGATCAACATCAGCAACCACCATTTTTGAGATATGAGGATTGATAACCTTATCGCGCAACAGCTCAACAATATCATTCAAATGCGAAAGAGCCACCACCGTAATGCCCTCGATTGCCGCCGCCTCATCGCCATTTTCTTTAGGAACAATGATGCCATACCCCATTTCAGACGCCATAATCGCCATCGATAAAATCCCACGGATAGGTTTTATCTCGCCTGTTAGCGCCAACTCTCCGATGATTATGAACTTTTCTAAAATCTCAACATCCATTGAATATTGGCCAGCAATAATGGCAGTTGCAATAGCTAAATCAAAGCCTGCTCCCTCTTTTTTCAGTCCTGCTGGTGCCAAGTTAATGGTAATGCGAGATTGAGGAAAAGCGTGCCCAGAGTTGATAATTGCCGTCCGCACTCGCTCACGAGACTCCTTAATCGCATTATCAGGCAAGCCAACAATTGAGAACGCCGGCATTCCACGCGACAAATCAACCTCAACATCAATGACCACCCCTTCAACACCAATAATTGCGCCACTTTTCAAGACATGAAGCATACCTCTGCACCTCTCCTATTTCAGGTTTATACGACCGCCTATCATACAGTAAGCCATCACCAAATTAAAAGGGCAAAAGTAAGAATTAACCAAAAACTAACAGAAAAGTCTGTTTTGTGACAAAAAAATGACAAAATTCAGAGAAGAACAGATGATCTACTCCCCATTCTGAGCTTATGTTTTCTTTTATTGAATAGATTATCAGTTGATTGAGAAGGGCCTTGATCAATAAATTGGAGTTTCAATTTGACATTAAATATCTGTTGTAATTTAGCGATACTTTTAAGATTAATCAGTTTATCTCCAGAAAAAAGCTGCGTGATATATCCTTTTGATGTCATAAGTCTCTTAGCTAACTCACTTTTATTCATATTGTGTATACGCATCAACTCTTGGAGCTCATTCATCACATCAAGATGAATCATCTCAGCTTCAAATTGAGTTCTTTCATCATCGTTCTCAAAAGAGAAGGCCTCTTTTATCACATCACTTTTTGAACTCATATTCATATCCTCCAATTTTTTCATATATCTGTTTAACCAGCTTTTTATTTTTTTGTGATTTTTTAATAATCTTTGCAATCATCACAACCTTCTTTCCTCCTCTAAAAAACTCTTTACACGCTATTCTCACATTCTCTTTTCCTTTAAACTTCATAGCTGTAACTTGGGCAGCTCTCTCTGAAACATTTTCTTTCCCATAGAGATCTTTACCATATCTACCCATGCATATCTCATAGAGTATTCGTCTAAACTTTTTCTTATGCTTCAGCAAGATCTCTTCAATCTCCTCTCGATTTCTGGCATCTACATAAAACTCCGCTTGGCACTCTTCTATCTTCATCGCATCAATGAGAGGAGCTATATCATACTGCACTGTCTCCCTAACCAATAGTTTACTCATAGCTTAACCTTTCGCAAGATATTATTTCCATTTGACCATTCAAACTTCATACTATACCATAAAAAACAATAGAATTAAAAGGGCAAAAGTAAGAATTAACCAAAAACTAACAGAAAAGTCTGTTTTGTGACAAAAAAATGACAAAAACAAGAGAAAATCAGATTAAAATTCCTGACTCAAGGCAAAAAGAGATAAATTCATCACTCTCTCCGCTCTTTTCTATTCTTAGAGATTGAAAAATCTGAGAGAGAGAACGCCTGCCATCCACAGCTTTTAGGAAGGCAATCCACTCTCTATCAAGCGGTTGAACTGCGACTACACCACCATTATTAAAGACTACCACTTCATTTGTCTGCTGCCGGGCATACTTCACAAAATCGACGAGCGTTACCTCTCCAATCCGCAAGAGATCATCAAGTTCAAAATGCAATTGCAAAAGATGGGTGCCTTGCCCATATTGCAAAATAGTGGTTCCATCTATTGCATCTCGCTTTATTTCGCTAAACCCTGCATCAAGCGAACTGCTTAATGAGTGATTATATCGTATAATATCAGCCATCGGACGGGAAAGTTTTGCTCTGTTCTGCTTTGCAAAAACCTCTTGCATAAACTGAATTTGAAGCTCAAGAAGCGGCTCCTTTCGGCTCTCTATTTTTAACCACTCGGAAAAATGTCCAAGAAACTCTGAAGGAGAGAGTTTTACTGTCTCAAGAATCATAAAAAGCCAGCCAACAGCGCGACCTTGGTTATAAAAAAGGTTAAGTGCGTTCGCAAGCTCTCTGGATTTGTGCATATCTTGAACAGAGAATTCAGGAGTAGAAAGAACAGTGTATGGTGTCTCCTTCATATAGTTCATTTTGAAGGTGTCGGCACTGTCAAACAGCGCAGTTCCTGGAAAAACTGAAAGGGGGAAAACATCTAAATTATTTGGTTGAAGCCTCAATGCAAAATCTATACTTGCCTGAAATCCACCAAAACTATCCTGTGGCAGTCCATAGATAAGGTCTAGCCCAAAAACAACGCCATAGTGGTTAAGAATCGCTATTTTCTCACGGAATTTTTTGATATCCATTGCACGATTTACATTCGCAAGCACCGAAACATCAGAGCTTTGTAACCCAATTTGTAAACTGCAGTTAATCGATGCAAAAAGTTGAGCTAACTCTCTATCTATAAACTCTGTTCTCACCTCAAAAATAAAGTGAATTGAGGGCGAAATCTCTTGAATCATCCTCAGAATCTCTTTTGCCCGTTTTTTATCATAATTAAAGGTGGCATCAAGCACAAAAACCTGGACAACACCCTCTTTCTCAAACAGCTCAAGCTCCGCTTTTATACGCTCTAGAGAAAACCTTCGCACGCTTGCAACACCACGGGATTCAAAGCAAAAGGCACATTTAAAAGGACAACCACGAGAGAGCTCCCACAAGACACCATCATATTTCTCAAGTGCAATAACGCCAGTAAGAAAAGGAGATGGCACACTCTCTAAATCTGCAATAAAAGCACTTTGGATTGAAAGATTTTTTGAATCATCTTTGACCAAAACACCTCTGAAACTCTCAAGCTTATTACCAGCGAGAAGAGAGGTCATAACAGAGACAATCGCCTCTTCTCCCTCTCCCTTCACTATAAAACCGAATAGACCACTTTCAAGAAGATTAAAGGGATTTGCTGTCGCCTCTGCACCCCCTGCAAACAGGGTGATATGCTGCGCTCGTTTCTTTATAATCGTTGCAACTTCATCCACCACATCCCGGTTCCAAAGATAGACAGAAAAACCAACCAAATCGGGTGATGAAGAGAGTATCTCACGAGCAATCTGCTCACTATTTTGATCACTGTAAAAATCAAAAAGAGAGCTTTCTACCGCACCTCGCAACTCTTCAGAAGAGTCAAGTGAAGATTTCAGCATTGCAGCGGCAAGTGGCATCGCCTGTGGCGACTGTTTGATGTGGATTGAAATCAGTGCAATGTTCATTTTAGCTTTTCACACCTCACGACAATGTGGCAATCATCTGCAAGTCATCTTGAGGCGTTCGCCCTCTCACTGTCAACAAATCTCCAAGCATAATAGCGGATGCCCCAGCCAAAATCGGGGTTTCAGGATTTTCAAAAACTTCCAGGCGACCACCTGCAAGACGAATAGCTATAGTCGGCATAATAAATCGTGCCAGTGCAATAACCTTGATGGCATCCCACTCTGTGATAACTTCAGCCTTTCCAAGCGGTGTACCAGGAATTGGAACAAGAAAATTGATTGGCAGAGAGTCTGGTGCAATATCTCGCAATTCAAACAGTAAATCGAGCCTATCATCCCACGATTCTCCAAGGCCAAAAAGCCCACCAGAACAGAGCGACAGCCCAATCTCTTTTGCAAAGAAAGCAACCTCTTTTCGCTCTTCCCACGAGTGCGTTGTTGTCACTTTTGAGAAGTATCGTCGTGAAGACTCCATATTGTGATGATAGCGGTTCACTCCGGCATCTTTCAGCTTTTGTAACTGCTCTTTTGTTGCAATACCAAGCGAGGCACATATTTTTGGGTCATTCTCACTCCTATTGCGAGTAGCGGAACAGACGGCTTCAACTTCGGCATCGTTTGGACCTCTCCCTGACATTACAAAACTGTGCCGTTGAGAATATTGCCCTGCCGATTTATATGCCGCTTCCATCTGCTGAGATGAAATCAGAGAGTAAGGCTGGTGAGTTGTCGCGTGATGTGCCGATTGAGCACAATAGAGACAATCTTCACTGCACAGCCCTGATTTTGCGTTGGTAATGGAGCATGTTGCAATCTCTCGTCCAACAAAGTGGTGACGAACACGCGAAGCAGCAATAAGAAGAGCTTCTTTTGATTCGGTAGGCAACGCAACAATCTCTTCTGCTTCACTTCGCTCTAAAATGCCACCATCTATAATTTTTTGTGCAAGAACTTCAATCATAGAATCCTCCCTGTAAAGACGCACGGCCGTGCGTCTCTTCCTGCAAAAACCCTCACTTTACAAACGATTTAAGCAGGGCAATCTCTTCGGCCCATTTGGTATCATCTGGCGTTTCTAAAACAAGAGGAATGCCATCAAAACGGCTGTCCTGCATAATATATTGAAAAGGGACAATACCAATCTCACCAAGTCCTAAACTTTCGTGACGATCTTTTCTGCTTTCAAACGGTTTTTTTGAATCATTCAAATGCATCCCTTTGAGATAGGAAAAACCAACGATGCTGTCAAACTCTTCAAATGTTTTGTCACACGCTTCAACGGTCCGCAAATCATATCCAGCGGTAAAGACATGGCAGGTATCAATGCAGACGCCGACACGCGACTTATCTTTGACTTGCTCAATTATTTCAGCAAGTTGCTCGAACCTAAAGCCAAGGTTACTGCCCTGTCCTGCTGTGTTTTCTAGCACCGCAATCACACCGGGAACCGCATCAAGTGCGATGTTAATTGACTCCGCAATTCTTGCAAGTGACTCCGTCTCTGAAATCTTTTTTAAGTGGCTTCCTGGATGAAAATTCAGTCGATCAAGACCTAGTTGCTGACAGCGTTGCATCTCATCAATAAACGCTGCTCGCGACTTTTCCAGATTCTCAGTTTCAGGGTGGCCTAAATTTATCAAATAACTATCGTGTGGCAAAATCATCTCAGGCAGATACCCATACTCTTTGCACAGCTGTTTAAACTGTTTTATCGTCTCTTCATCAAGTGGTTTTGAGTTCCACTGTCTCTGATTTTTAGTAAAAACGGCGAAGGCCGTTGCACCAAGTGCGTGAGCATTTTTTGGCGCGTTAAAAACACCCCCCGCAGCACTAACATGGGCTCCGATATATTTCATAATAGCCTCCTAAAAGATTTATTCTGGAGCACAGTAAAATGTGTGCAACAAATCGACGACAGCATCGTGAGATGACGCATCAACAATAAAACTGATGCGGTATGAAGTGGTGTGCATAGTGCGAGGAACAAATCCATGCTTGTGAAGAAGTTGCAACGCCGAAAGCACTTCTGAGGCATATTCTGTTATTCCCTCTCCAACAAGTGAGACTGCGGAAAGATTAGAAGAGAGTGTTACCCCTTCAAACAGTATATCTTTCTCTCTCTTTTCGTTGTGTGATAAGACGAGTGTGCCACTGCACTCTGCATCCGACATCGAAAAGGCAAACTGCTTCATTATCACTCTCTCGTGTTGCAATGATTCAAGCAGAGAGTGCAATTCTTTGTGTGAAAGTCCGTTTAATTCAAGCAATGAGACAGATTTCTCAGAGGCAACACCAACAATCCTATGCTCTTTTATCTGCTCAAATCCGTGGATAACGGTGGTTTTTCCCTCTCCATCAAAAGTGCTTTTACACTCAATTTTGACACCACTATTTTTAGCAAACTCAACAGCTCGTGGATGGAGAACTTTTGCCCCCGCTTCTCCGAGTGCCTGCATCTCTTCATACCTCATTTCTGGCAACTGTTTTGCCCCTGAAACTTGTGATGGATTTGCAGAGTAAACTCCTTCAACATCACTAAATATCTCACACACTTTTGCCCCTAATTCAGCGGCAAGCGCGGCTGCGGTTACATCACTGCCTCCACGGCCAAGTGTTGTAATCTCTTTTTGATAACTGACTCCTTGAAAACCACCAACGACAACGACCTTGCCCCTTTCGAGCGACTCTTTAACACGAGTTGGGCGCACTTCAAGAATGCGAGCATTTGTATGAACACCATCAGTAATAATCCCCGCTTGAGAACCAGTCAATGAGATTGCTGGAACATCTTTTGATGCAAGAGTCATCGCAAATATTGCTGCAGAAATACGCTCTCCAGAGGTGAGCAACATATCTAACTCCCTCGGCGATGAAGCCGCAAATGGTGCAACATCTTGAAGAAGTGAGTCTGTTGTACCGCCTCTTGCAGAGACGACTACAACGACAGAAAGACCTGATTCATAGCGAGTTTTGACAATATCTGCCGCCAAAAATAGAGCCTCTTTATCTGCAAGCGACGAGCCGCCAAACTTTAAAACACGAATTTCTCTATTTGATTGTTCAGTAGACATCCAGGAACACTTTCATTGTGAGAATGTTATCATTATTGTAGACAAAAAAGTTGTATTCTCCACCACTAATCTCTGTGATTTTAATGGTTACATCGTAGAGACACATCTCTTCGTTTGTTGCATAGCGAATACGCTCGTGAAGATTCATAAACCCTTCGTCAGCCTCAAGATAGTAGTATGGCAATCCTGCAGACCACGAAATCGCTCTATCTCTATCTTCAATACCAATAACAGAGCCTTTAGGAAGCACCATATTCGTATGAGTATAGGTCAGTGTGCGATCCTTCAATTCAAGATGCATATCCTCTTTAGGAAGAGAAGCGGTCACCTCTTTACAGGAAGTTTGCACAATATCACCCGCTTTAACCATCGGAATTGAAAAGGACTCCTGTCCTCCACACGATGCTAATAAAGCAAATAGAAATATAAAAATCAAAGGTCTCATTCACTCTCTCCATACAAAACTCGTTACATTCTGGAAAAAGAGGAGTCGTCTCATTTCGTTACATTTTGAGGAAATGTGACGATTTGATACCCTCCATCAATACAAGGGAGATTGTACAGCAACCGATGATATTGTAAAGCTTATCTCCTCTGAAGCTAAAAGATGCGTTACAACTACTGAAAAAGCGAAATCCCTGCAATGTAGTGGGCACCTTTTTCAATCAGCTCTTTTGCACGCACTTTATCAATGCCACCAAGCAGATAGACATTCTCCTGAAAGAGTGGTTTAAGAAGTGAACGACTATCATCAGGCTTTGAAAATGGCTTGAAAATCGGTGAAAGTGTCACCATCTCTGCTCCTGCTGACACTGCCATCTCTGCCTCTTCAACTGAGTGGGTAGAAACCGCATAAACCCTATCTAGAAACTCTTCTTTCGCACTCGCTATCTCATCAACTCGGGAAAAGGGAAGATGTGCATCATATTGTAAACTTTGTGGATGGTGCAAGAATATCTTTTTATCTGAAAAACGCTCTTTTAATTGGAGATAGAGAGATAACTCTTCTTTTCGGTTCAACATTCCAAGATGGCGGAGGGTAACAGCATAAACGCCACTATCAAGATGGGCAGAAATATGTAAAAAAGCTGATTGAACTGACTCGTAACGGGAAAAATCGGTAATCATCCAAAAGCGACAATCATCCATATCAAAATTCAAATAAGATACCGAACTCAAAACGGCTATCACTCAAATCCCAGCTTGCTTTCTTGCCAAAATCATTCATTTTCTCAAGTCGCCAGTGGGCATAAAGCATTGTATCTCTCATTCCTATATGTTTTTTCATACCACGCGATGCTGTTGGATCCATCCAGTTCAGTGAGAGTTGAATACCAAAACTTCCGTGAAAGCCAAAGGTTCCTCCAGCTTGAGCGAGAGAATCACCCTCATAAAGCCACCAAAAGGTATAATCAAACCCAAAAGATGCGTATGGATAAAGAGGAAATTTATAGTGTGGGCGAACTTTCACCTCCGCCATTAGTGGATAAAACCACGCTTCTGTCTTATCTGATGATATATCTCCATCGGCACGAATTGCAGAGCCTCGAAGTCGTGTCAGAGACATACCGCCACGAAGGGTAAGCCGTAGATGTGCTTTTTCTGGAATTGGCATATCAAATCCAAGTAAAAAACCACCCATATAACGGTATTTATCTCCAGCGATATCAGCAAAAGGAGAACCAGAGGTAGAATCGTCAATCTTTTCTGGCAAGAAAAGCGAGTTATTAAACGCAACCTCACCGTGAACTGTTGCCGCGGAAAGCAGAGAAGGATCAAACGCAAATAGCAGCCCAATTGTTGCAAGCAGCACCTTTTTACGCAGTGAGACTCGGCGCATAACAATAACAAACAGAAGAAGAAAAAGAAATATTAATGCGAGAGGATGCGTTAAAATAACAGACATTCCAACAAGTGGAAGCAAGATAAAACGGACAAGGGAACGCAAAAGAGATGAAGAGCTAATAAAACGAGCAATTGACGGTGAATAGGTGTAATACCCCCTGATAAAAGCTTGACCAACAGCTGTTTTTGCAAGGATAATATCCCGAAACTGACGCAAAATCAGAACACGAGGATGAGAGTAACTTCCCATACTCGCAGTTGCAATAAAACAGTGTTTCCCATCATCTGTTCCGCCACTGTTTTTGTAGTTATCCCAAAAGCCATATGTCGTAATTGCTGATGCCATCAACGAAACGGCAGTTGATTCATCTTTATTCCCTGCTAAATCTTCTGCGTAGACAGTGATAAGATAACGATATTTTTCTTCATCATTATCGTTATTTATAAGAGTGTAGCTATCTTTCCCTTTGATTGTAGCCGTAAGTGTAGACTCTTGCGTGCTTTCTGTTGTTTTGAAAGTATATTCAACAGTATCTTCAACCTCGACTCCAGCCTTATCAAAAAGACCGTGAACGGCAACATAATACAATCCTATCTTCTCTCCAATCCCCCCATTTATATTGTTTGCCGACGGTGTGATATCAACGGCAATTTTCTCATTTCCACCCTCTGCTGTCAAATTAGTAACAGCCGCAGGAGCTACACTATCAATTGTCACATTAAAGGTGTGTTTTACGGTTGGTGGGACATCAACTGGTCTCTCATCATCCTCATCGTCATCGATATAAAGTGAATCTTCATCATCACCTGTCGTACCGTTATTTGATCCGTTTCCCGAGGTATCCATCACTAGAACCAGCTTACAAGCATAGACTGCATCATCCAAAATGAAGGTAACATCAGCATCAGAAACTTCACTGTCAACATCAACAATAAGAGGGGTATCATTATCTTCATCAGGAAGTTCAGTATCGTCATCTACTGCTGCAATAAAGTCATCATCCGCAGCCATAATAGGCTCAGAAAAAAGGAGAATAGGGGCAGATTCTGACGCTGAGACAATATCCTGTCCCGAAAACTTCATAATATTATCGATTGCTATTAACTCATCACCGTTTTTCCGTGTTACCGGCATAATATAGTAGAGAGCTGTATCTTTTCTGACAGCAATATAGGCCTCTTTCACCAATTTCAGCTGAGGAAGATTAAATTTCACCTCGACTGTACCATCTTTTTGAATATGTAAATATTCGGGATCGTAACGAACATGCAAAAGATAATCATCATTATCCGCAAAAAGTGAAAATAGAAGTAACAAGATTGAAAAAGAGAGTATAAATCTCCGCATTATCCTCGAGCCTCCACCAATCGTTCGGCAATCATTATTGCATTCAGTGCTGCACCAGTTCTTAAGTTATCGGCAACCACCCACGCTTGTAAAACATGCTCATCTTCGCCACCATTTCCATAGCGTAGCCTGCCAATTGCAATTGCATCTTTACCCACCACATCAACCGTCGTGGGATAGAGTAATTCATCAATATCATCAAGAAGTTTAAGACGAGGATGAGAGATAATATCATCTTTTATCGCATCAATATCAACCGCGTGCTCACAATGGCATGTAACTGCCTCTGAGTGACCATGAAAAACAGGAACTCGAACCGTTGTTACATCTACCTTCAAATCAGGAAGTTGCAAAATTTTACGACTCTCTAACACCATCTTCATCTCCTCTTCACTCTGTCCATTTGGACGAAATGCACCAATATGAGGAATAACATTATAGGCGATACGCTGCGGAAAAACTGCACTCTCCCCTGCACCACTCCCACTCAACAGAGAAAGTGTCTGTTTTTGCAGTTCATCAATCCCTTTTATACCGGCACCACTCACACTTTGATAGGTGTCAACAGTAATACGAGTAAGAGCATAGATTTCGTTAACAATACTCAAAAAATCCATCAATTGAATGGTAGAACAGTTAGGATTTGCAATAATACCGCTTGCAGGAAATGAATCAAGCAACTCACCATTTACCGTAGGAACAATCAGAGGAACAGCAGCATCCATACGAAATGCACTGCTATTATCAATCACGGTTGCACCACTCTTTACAAAACTCGGAGAAAATTGTTGTGAGACCAATGCTCCAGCACTAAAAAAGGCAATATCAACACCTGCTTTTTCAATATTCTCTTCATTCAACAACTCTATCTGGATACTTTTATTGCGAAATTCTAGAATCTCTCCAGATGAGTTTTCTGAGCCAAATAGAACAAGCTCAGCAATAGGAAACTTTCTCTCTTCCAGAATTGCCAGAAATTCTCGCCCAACTAACCCTGCTGCACCAACAATAGCAACTTTAAACAAATTCATACTAACCCTCCTCGGTAGGCATCAACCCTCTATATATGCAACTCAAGTGCCACTAAAATATAGCAATAAGTTCAGTCAATTGCAACTATTCACAACTATGACAAAATGGCTGTTTTGACATTTTGTCGAAATAATGCAATAGAACCTTATGAAAAGTAAATCTCCATCGTCTATACAAAAATATTTATATTTTCCGTCTCATCTGTGAAAGGAAAAGCCCCGCTATCACCACAATCATACCAACCATTTTTTGCGTTGTAAAAAGTTCATCAAGCATAAAATAGGCAAATATTGCAGTGAAAATAGGGATGAGATTAACGAGTACATTTGTTTTTGAAAGACCAAGCTCTCTGATAACAGGAATGAGAAGCATATAGGCAATAATCGATGGAAAGATTGTCAATTGAAGCATCGTTTTTATGATGGTATAATCGAGTTGAACTGTTATAAAATGGTCAAATTCAAATAGAAAGAAGAGCGGAAGAAAGAGGACAATACCAATAATATTCTGCCAGGTAATAAGGGTCAAACTGCTATATTTTTCTGCTAATTTCTTGACAGAAAGCCCAAAACCAATCCCCGAAAACACCGC
Source organism: bacterium (assembly GCA_023145475.1). Classification (GTDB taxonomy): domain Bacteria; phylum UBP6; class UBA1177; order UBA1177; family JAGLDR01; genus JAGLDR01. The sequence continues at coordinate 2,512 of JAGLDR010000139.1, read as the reverse complement.
AAAGAACATCAGTGCGACACCAATAGGTTTCGCTGAAAATGAGAAATCTTTTTTCAGGATGAGAATAAGAATTCCCGCAAAAGAGATAACAAGTCCAATGACATTTGGCAGTGTTACCCTCTCTTTGATAATAAAATAGGCGAAAAATGGCGTAAAAACGGGAATTGTTGCAATAATCAATGCTCCAATTGTTGAAGAGACAAACCGCATACCAAAACTTTCACCTAGGAAATAGAGGAACGGCTCGAAAAATGCAAGGAGGAAGATATATTTCCAATCTTTTTTGTCAATGGTGTCTCTTTTTTTGAATAGAAAGCCAATCGCTAATAAGATGAGTGTAGCAAGAAAAAGACGAATAAAAATAAGTGAGATTGGTTTATAATAGAGAAGCGCGACTTTGTACCAGACAAATGAGAGACTCCAGCACCCCATTGCAAAGACCGCTGCAAAATATATCTTGATGCGCTGTCTATCCATTCAATCAGGTTCTCCGCTCGTAGAATCACTCTAACATGCGCCGTCATTGTAGTCGCACTTTTAGATTTTACAAATTACTTTGCAACCCCCAATTAGTTGTGCAACATTGTGTATAATTTTCTTGATTTTTTATTTAGAATACATAGAATGAACCATATTGTTTTTTTAACACTGGAGGTTTCTCATGAAGAAAATTTTAGTTTTAGGCTTTTATTTGGTTGTTGCTCTTTTTGTTTTTAGCTGCTCAACTAAGTCGTCATCAACAAACGACACTGATACAGTTTTTGATGGAGATAGCATAGAAGATGTAGATGTGCAAGACAGCGATGAAGCTGAAGATCTTGAACCAACTGATGTGGACTCAGGAAAGACTGATTTAGACAATGGAAAAGTTGATATGGACGCTGACAAACTAGATGATAGTGACGCAGTCGAAATGGATGCAGATGAGATGGATGATAGTGACGAAGTTGAGATGGATGCAGATGAGATGGATGATAGTGACGAAGTTGAGATGGATGCAGATGAGATGGATGATAGTGATGTAGAAGTCATCCTGTGTGTAGATGCAATCTGCGTATCTGTTGATGGTGATGATGCCACAGGAACAGGCTCAAAAACCGCTCCCTTCAAAACTATTGCTAAGGCTATTGAAATGGCTGTTGCTGGAGACGAAATTTGTGTCTCTGCAGGTGACTACAATGAAACACTGACACTGACTAAAGACAACCTTACAATAAAGGGTGGATACACTCCTGTTGATTTCAAGCGTGATGTAGCTCACTACAGCAATGCTGATTCATATGGTGTTTCAGATGCAAATATAACCAAAATCATCTCTTCTGAAGAGGCTGTAGTTACTTTTGACGGCACTCTTGATGCTCTTGTTTTTGAAGGATTTGCAGTTGAAAGCACTCTTACTTCCGGCAAGGCTTCTTCAGCAATCACCGTGAAATCAGGAAATCCTGTTATTTCATACAGCACTCTTACTGCAGGCAATCCTACTGGAGGAACGAGTGGAATAGCTGGTGGATCAATGTCAGCTGGAGTAGTAATAGGCGCAGGTTCTCCTCTGATTCACAACAATAAAACTTTGGGTGGAGAAGCAATTGACACCTCTATACACTTAGGAGATCCAACCGCCGTTTCAGCAGGACTTATTATTGGCGAGATAGGCACACTAGGTGGCGACTCTTCAGCAACACCTGAAATCTATAACAACTTCATACAAGCTGGAGACAGTAAAGATGAAGGAACTAGTGGTGGAAATGTTGGTATCGGCATCTACAACAACACTGGTGATGTAAAGATTTATGGCAATGTTATCAGTGCAGGAAACAACAAATATGAGACCAAAAATTACGGCGTAATACTCAGCAAAAACATAGGTGTTGTTATCTATAACAATATTATTGAAGGTGGAACAGGTACCGGTCAAAAGGTGAGTATTTATCTCTTCGATGTAACAACTGCCAAAATATATAATAACACATTAGATTGTGGCACAACGACAACATCAGTCGGAACCGCTATAAAACTTTCAGGAAAATATTCTACTCCTGAAATAAAGAATAATCTCCTCTTTTGCAGTAATGAAGCAAACAATCCAGTTTATGAATACAATGCAAACCAGACAACTCCATTTGCCCCTGTTTTTGAGAATAATGTGATTGTTGGTGGAAGCACTGGCGTATCAATCACTGGCGGCAACAACACAAGTGACGCACTGTACAAAACTGCTTCAAACATCTATCTCTCTGCTCAGAATGTTACAGATATCGGTTTTGTAAGTTACGACCCCTTAACTTTTGCTGCAAATGATTTCCATTTGACAGACGCAAGCAAAGATATTGATGGAAAAGATATCACTACAGCAGGAGATGATCTTTCAGCTGTTTTCACAGCAGATAAAGATGGCCTTTTAAGAAGTGTCTCTTGGTCTGTCGGAGCATACGAACTAGATTAGTCTCCCTTTCATTCATTCCAATAATTAATCTCATCTAGAAAAACTCAAATAGCCATTTATTAGATTGAC
>JAGLDR010000138.1 GCA_023145475.1 bacterium | reverse complement strand
GTGTTTTTGCCATTTTTTGAGAGGTGTTCAACAATGCGCGTTGCAAAAGCTTCAACACTTCGTTCTGCCACAGGAGTGAGTCCTAACCGCTTCGTATGTTCTGGGATTGCGGTGTTATCTGGTGCTAAGAAAGGTGTTCCGCACGCAGCTGATTCAATCAAGGTGAAACCAAAAGTTTCGCCAGCCGTCGGAGAGACAAGAAGTTCCGATTCTTGATAGCGTTTTGCAAGTTCTTTCGATGAGATGTATGAAAATGGTCGGTGGTCAACAAGCGGATGGTCAATTGAGATAGGCTCTCTTGTTACCGTTGTGAAAATAAGCTTTTTTTGGAGGGTTTCGGCTGCTTTTATAACGGCTTTTTTTGCTATTTCAAACCCTTTATCTCTGTTTGATGGTCGCTCAGCAACAAAAAGAAGGGAATCAGGCTTTTTGTGTGTGAAATCGGGGGTAAATATGGACGAATCAACGCCTAGAGAGATGTGGACAGGCGTTTTTCCGGCAAAAAGCGGGCTTTCAGACACCATTTTTTGCATATAGTGTGACGGCACAACAGGAATGAAATTGGTCTGTTGATATATTTTCAGTTTTTTTGCAAAAATATCTTCTGTTTTATCAATGCCAAGAGATGGGTAATTCCCAAGATGAGGACACTCTTTACACCCTGTTTTCCACTTCTCACACCCATTTGTGACAGAGCAGTGGGCGGTGAGTGGCCACATATCGTTGATGTTCCAGACAAGGGTGGTGAGAGCAGCAATCTGTGGCAAAATATCGAGTGAAAGATAGCCGCCATGCAGGTTGTGTAGATGGACAAAATCAGGTTTCTCTTTTTTGATGAGTGCGAGAAGATTCTTTCCAGAAAAAGAGAGGTGTTCATACATAATACCGCGTTTTCTATCAACAAAATCAACTGCCTTTTCAACAAAAGCTTGCAATCCATTTCGCAGAGGAGTTGTCTCTTTTTGATGATGAAGAGCCGCCGCAAGAATCGTTTGAACACCATGATTCTCACGCAACAAATCTCGTTCACTGCACGCTAGAGTTGCGGTTCCACCGAAGGAGTCACTTTTGTTTATGATAAGGATTTTCATAGAGAGTTATTTTTCTAAAAAGAGCTCATGTTTTCCCAGCTTCTTTTCAATCTCAGCATCGATTTCATCGGGCGATATTTCACCGTCAAGTTCAATGATTGGAATATGTGCTGAAAAATCATCAAGTGTCTTGCGATACTGTGTAAGAATTTGCTCAAGATAGTGTCCTGTTTCATAGAGCTCAACATTTTCTCTGTAGAGTTTAATTCGCTTGAGTGCTGTCTCAACAGAAACATTGATATAAATCAGCAAGTCAGGAAGCATAGCAAATCGGTTAAGTCCTTTTACCCATTCATAATTTACTGCAACACTTTGATATGCGATAGAGCTGAAAAGATAGCGATCAGTAATGACAATTTTGTCTTGTTTCAGGGCAGGCCAGATGTCTGTTTCAAGATGGTTTAGCCTATCTGTTGCAAAGGCAAGAGCCAGTTTTTCATGAAGCAACGGCGACTCTTCTTGTGCGACAAGCATCTCTCTAATCAGTTTTCCAGAGGGGTGTTTTGTTGGCTCTTGGGTCAGCATGACCTCTTTTTTTAGTCGCTTTTCAAGCCAGAGTTTGAGCTCTTTTACGGTGGTACTTTTTCCGCTTCCATCAAGTCCTTCAATAGCAATAAACATCTCTACCTCTTTTGCAGTTTTTCTATTAGAATATTATCAATCCATACGCTACTTTTCCAGTTTCCCAGTGAAAAATATCTCTGCCCATCTTCTATTTTAAGGGGCTTTTTGTCAAAATAGACCAAAAAGAGTTTGTTGTTGACAAACCAGTATATTTCGCCCCCTTTTCTTATGATTTCACAACGATATTCAACCCCTTTTTTTAGTTTTGTTCGATTCTCAACGCGTCCTTTTTCATGCTCGTGAAGGCGACTGATTACAGAGACTCGATTGCTCCACCCACCAAGAATAAATGAATATCCATCACCATGCTCGTGCTGTTTTCCATCGCCCCATGCGTTAAACTTGATGTCAACACCCTCACTTTCACTCCGCAAAGTCAGAGAGATGATAGCGTCCTGTGGCAACGGTTTTTGTAAGACAAAGTTTCTGTTTTTTGCCTCAGGAGAGAAGAGCTTTCCCTCTTTGAACTCCCACTGCCCACCAAGATTGTTCCACTCTGATTTTTTTGGTGTAGTAAAGTCTTCTCTATAAATCTCAACTCTTTTATATTCTTTTATCAGCTCTTTTTTGTTTATCTCTTCTCCCTTCCAGATGAGTCCTGATTCAACTCGTTCACCTTGAGTAAAGAGAGTCTGCGTTGTGCTGCTTTTTTCACTGCAGGCGACAAAAAGTGTGCAACAGAGCAATAAAATTGTGATGGCTCGAATCATATTGTCCCCATAATTTTATAAAATCCAGGAAGTTCACTGTTTGGTTCATCTATCGCTTGCACTGGTATTTGTGAACGGGTTTCCATTGTGGCTGGTGAGCATTTGTCGTGTTCAAGCCAGTGGAGAGCTTCCGCAATTGAGGCCTCTAAAGGATCGCCAAAATCGTGCGTGAAATCATCAGCTGCTGCACAATCTGGTTCCATTCCGTGATAATAGTCGCCCCACCTGTCTGCGTTGACCACTTTAAAAGTGATGGGAACAACCATAAGATCACACACTTCGGTTGGGTTCATACCCACTGGTTTACCGTATGTAGTTCCACCAATAATTGCCAAATCTTGCACATAGGGTTTTAGCCCACTGATGACGGACTCACTCGCAGATGCCGTTCCTCGTGTTGTGATAAATGCAATTTTTGTGGCGCTTAATGAGTGCTTTAATGATGAGAAGGTGTAGTAGCTATTTTTATCGGAGTGCATCATATTATACTCTAGTTTTATAAAGTCTTTTGATGAAAGCTCTCTGCCTGCAATAAGACTTGCAAGGTGTTCCGCAACACTGAGAAGTCCTCCACCATTGTATCTCATGTCGATAATAAGCCACTCAAGCTCCTCTTCGTAAAATGGAGCAAATGCCTCATCTAGTTCGCCTGGGCTGGGTGAAATAAAGGCCTTAAATGCGACATATCCCACCTTTTTATTGCCTGCTTTTATTATCTTTGATGCCAAGACAGATTTAATATGGACCTCTGATTTTTGCATTGCAAGCTCTTTCGGTTCTCCCTCGCCCTCTCTGACTGTCAGAGTAACCTCAACGCCCTCCTCGTTATCGCCATAAACTGTGGTCCAATCAACCTTTTTCTTGAAATCGTCATCATCTTTATGTGCATCATTCCACGCCTTATTTTCATTTAATTCTGCTGGCGTAGAGTCGTTTACCTTGATAATTTCCATTCCCCGTTTGAGTCCTGCAAGTCCCGCAGGGCTGTCAGGATAGACCATTGAAACATAATAAATTTTTTCTGTATCATATTTTTGTCCATAGCCGAGTCCGTAATATTTACCACTGTAGTAGTCGTCATGAGTCTGCTTTTTTGTAACATAACTGAAGTGGTCAATCTGATTCTCACCCTCTTTATATCGAAGAGCTTTCATCAAGTCGTAAGGATTATCATATGTTGTGTAGGTAATTGAGTCATCTAGTTTGTCTTCCCAGTAGTACCAGCTGTGCATAAACTTTAAAATTTGGTTGTTTTTATCATAGTCAGAACAGTCTGTTGCGCCAGCATACTCATTTTGACATGCTACAGAAAGCAGTGCTATAAGCAGGGAAAATAAAATGAGTGATTTTTTCATAAGAACCTCTTTCATTGCGTTCAATTGAATTGTAACAAAAGTAGGCAAAATAGCAAGTAGTAGGGGCATCCCTTGTGGGTGTCCTGATTTGTTGTAACGATATTTCATTGCAACAAGGGGTTGTAATCCCCTGTTGAGGTACATATTGTGTCTTTCGGATAGCAAGGCACAATATATTGTATGTTTTTTGTTGATTTCTCTTTTCAGAGGTATATACTGCAGATGAAATTTTGAGCTAAATTTTGTTTTTTCCTGGAGGAAAACGATGTTTCAAATTGTCAAAAGAGATGGAAGTGAGGTTCGATTTGATATTTCAAGAATCAAACTTGCGATTGAGAAGGCCTTTCTTGCAAAAAAGATGGTTTTCACCACCGATATCATTGATTTGCTTGCACTTCGTGCGACTGCTCTTTTTCAGAAACGGGTTGAGAATGACAAAATAGATATCGAAGAGGTACAAGATTTTGTTGAGGTTGCTCTCGAGCAGGCGGGCTATGCGGAAGTTGCTAAAGCTTATATTCTCTATAGAAAGCAACGAGAAAAATTAAGAAATATGAGTTCAACGCTCATTGACTATAAGAATATTGTCAACAACTATGTCAAATCAGAAGATTGGCGAGTAAAAGAGAATTCAACAGTAACCTATAGTGTTGGTGGGCTTATTTTGCACAACTCTGGTGCGGTAACGGCAAATTATTGGCTGACTGAAGTCTATGATGAAGAGATTGCAGAGGCTCATGGAAGTGGAGATTTGCATATTCATGATCTGTCGATGTTGACAGCGTACTGTGCAGGGTGGTCATTGAAACAGCTGATTCAAGAGGGGCTCGGTGGAGTGCAGGGCAAGATTACTTCTGCTCCTGCTGCGCATCTTCACACGCTTGCGAATCAGATGGTAAACTTTCTTGGAATTATGCAGAACGAGTGGGCAGGGGCGCAGGCTTTTTCCAGTTTTGATACCTATTTAGCACCTTTTGTTAAGGTTGATAAACTTTCATACAAAGAGGTTAAGCAAGCAATTCAGGCGTTCGTTTTTGGCGTTAATATTCCCTCTCGCTGGGGGACGCAATCTCCTTTTAGTAATATTACACTCGACTGGGTTGTGCCAGATGATTTGGCGAATCTTCCTGCAATTGTTGGGGGGAAAGAGCAGGATTTTAGCTATAACACCTGCCAAAAAGAGATGGATATGATTAACAAGGCATTTCTTGAGATTATGATTGATGGTGATGCTCAAGGAAGGGGGTTTCAATACCCAATTCCGACATATAACATCACCAAAGAGTTTAGATGGGAGACTAAGAATGCACAATTGCTGTTTGAGATGACCGCAAAATATGGAACACCCTACTTTCAGAATTTTATCAACTCCGATATGGAGCCAGGCGATGTGAGAAGTATGTGTTGCCGACTGCAGCTTGATAAGAGAGAGCTCAGGAAGAAGACGGGCGGACTTTTTGGCAGTGGTGAACAGACAGGGAGCGTTGGTGTTGTAACAATCAATCTTCCAAGAATTGCATTTAATGCAAAGGATGAGGGAGAGTTCTTCCAAAGATTAGAATATCTTATGAATATAGCAAAGAGAAGTCTTGAGTCGAAAAGGGTGATTACTACACGCCTGATGGATCAAGGATTTTATCCCTATTCTAAACGCTATCTTGGCAATTTTGACTCTCATTTTAGTACGATTGGGCTTGTTGGAATGAATGAGATGTGTCTAAATGCATCATTTATAAAAGAGAGCATTGGTGAAGAGAGGGGGAAGGCATTTTCCATTAGAGTTCTTGAATTTATGCGAGATAGATTGATGGATTATCAAGAGGAGACTGGCAATTTTTATAACTTAGAGGCGACCCCAGCAGAATCGACAGCATACAGACTTGCCAAGATGGATGTTGCAAGATTTCCTGCGATTATAACAGCTGCAGAGGGCGATAATGCCACACCGTACTACACCAACAGTTGTCATCTTCCTGTTAATTATACTGATGATATTTTTGAAGCACTTTCAATTCAAGATGAGATTCAGACAAAGTTTACTGGTGGCACCGTTTTTCATACATTTTTAGGTGAGAGAATCGACTCGTGGGAAGCGACAGCAACGCTAGTGAAAAAGATTGCGTACTCTTTTCACCTTCCCTATTTTACTATATCTCCAACCTATTCGGTTTGCCAAAACTGCGGCTATCTCAAAGGTGAGCAATCGCACTGCCCAGATTGCGGAGAAGAGACAGAAGTATACAGCAGGATTACAGGCTATTACCGACCAATTAAACATTGGAACGATGGGAAGACCCAAGAGTTTAAGCAGCGTCAGGAGTATGATGCATACGGCCAATATGAAGTGATTGAAACAGGGGCACTGCCGCAAAAAGTTGATAATACAAAAGTGTCGGAAGAGTCTGCTGTTTTTGCTGGGCTTGGAACAACATCTGATAGAAAGATACTTCTCTTTACCACTAAACAGTGCCCAAATTGTCCAACGGCAAAAGAGGAGCTGAAAGATATTTCTGCTGTTGAAATGATGGATGCCGAAGAGCATCAGCAGCTTTCAATTCAATATGGAATTCGCTCGGTTCCTTCATTGATTGTGGAGAGTAACGGAAGTGTCGATAGATATATTGGCGTGAATGATATTATCGGCTTCAAAAACAAATTTTTCCAGAATAAGTGAAATGATTTATACCGACAGGCAACTATTGTGACCCCCGGATTTATGATATGTGCGATTTGTGGCAACCAGGTTATTGGGATATGTGGAACTATTAATATTGCCTATCCCTCTCTTGATTTGCGTGGTGGCGATGGTTTTTACCACTTTTTACAACCTGACTTCAATGAGGGCAATGAGGATGATGAGGACGATGAGGAGAATATTGAATATTCATTTGTTCCATCTTATTGTTGCTTCTGCGGTTACGCCACTGACGACATAACCGAAGAGCTTCCTCGAGCAAGAGAGCTTATAAAAACGGCCGCCTACAAAAAGATTATTCTTGAAGAAGAAGATTTTTTTAACGAATCTCCTAAAAAGAATCGGAAGACTCTTCCACAAGATGCAGTGGCCTGTAATGCCGCAGCTTTTCTTTATGAAAAAGAAGGGTTGTTGGGGAATGCCGCACTTCAAAGTCTGTATGCTGCTTGGGTTTGCGATGATACCAAAGGAAAAAAATGGCAGGCAATTCGCTTTCGGAAGCAGGCTCTATCGTTGATTGAGAAAATGAGAAAACAGGGAAATTTTCTTAGAAATAGACAAGATGTAACAGAGTTGATAACGGTTGATTTGCTTCGGCGTTCTAAACAGTTTGATGTGGCAATATTGACCGCAGATAAGTTTTTGAAAACAGCAGCAACGCATGGTAATCCGCTTTTGAAAAATTCACTTCAATTTGAAAAAACGCTGAGTTCGCAAAAAGATGGCAAAGACCATTCAATTCTTGAGATTATTTCCCATTGGAATTCTATACCATTTTCCTCTTTTACTATTGCAGGTATACAATATAGGCAGAAGCAAGGTTTTGTGAGAAAACAGCGAAAAATGATGTTAAATCGACCGGTTTCACTTGTGGCTGAGCCAGAAAATGAGCATGATAGGAATGCTATTGCAATTTATTGGAATGATTTACACATTGGCTATGTGCCACGCCGTAGGAACAGAGAGGTTGGTGCTCTTTTAAAAGCGGGATATGAAGATGTCTTGTTTGCAACTGTTACGGATATTAATCTTGATGAATATATTGATAGACAGATTGTTGTTACCCTCTCTATTCTTGGAAAAAATCCTCCTGACCCCAATTATTTTTTTATGACAATATTAGCATGATTCCATTTTCAGGATTTAGAGGGACAACTCTGGTCGATTATCCAGGCAAAGTTGCAGCGATACTTTTTGTTTCTGGCTGTAACTTACGGTGTCCCTATTGCCACAATGGGAGACTCTTTCAAGTTGATGAAAACTCACTGATTTCAGCACACTTTTTGATGGATAAACTTCGCGAGCGAAAATCGTTTATAGATGGTGTTGTATTTACTGGTGGAGAACCATCGCTGTATGATGAACTAGCTGATTTTATTAGTGAAGTTAAGAGTGATATCGGGTTGAGTGTAAAGCTTGATAGCAATGGATTGAATCCTGAGTTTCTTAAAAAGGTGGCAGGAGATATCGACTATTTTGCAATTGATATAAAGACAACACCGCACCTCTACGCAACGATTCTTGGCGGCGAAATAGATGAAAAAACAGTTGGTGAAAATTTGATGAAGACAAAACTGTTCTTAGAGAGCCAAACGGATAAAACTATTGAATATAGAACAACACTCTATCCACCAGTTATCTCTCTTGATGGGTTAGAAGAGATGGCTCACCTTGTGCCGCGCAATGCTCGCTGGTATTTACAGAAATTTGTGGCGGAAACAGCGTGGAGTGAAACAGCAAAGAAGACGCTCGGATATAGCAACAAGCAGATTCAAGATATGGCGGAGCAGCTAAAAAAAGTGAGCGAAAAAAGTGAGATTTTCTTTAGAGTATAACCTATTTCTGAGAAATTGACGTAATGGTGAAGTTGAGTATTTTTTTCTGTTTTTTCTTTTTTAGACTTTTTTGCAAATCATCGACAGCATCAAGATTTGTCCCCTTAAAAGTGACATAGAGCAATCCCGTCTCAGTTTTTGGATGATCTGAGTTGAGATAGAGTGAGTCGATATTGAACTCTTGTAATGTCATCTCTTTTATGACATCTTGCATCGCTCCAACAGCATTTACAAGCTCAATAACTATATCAATGGTGTAGAGGGTATAGTGATACCAAAAAATGTCGTGTTCCACCCGTTTTTGGTCGAGTCTTGCTAGTGATGGACATTTTGTTTTATGCAGAGTATATCCGCGTGTTGGAGAGATGTAGGCAGAGACGAAATCACCTTCAAGTGGCGCGCAACATTTTGCAACAGCATACTCTTTTAGTTCACCAATTCCATTGATATATATGGGCGCAAGATCTTTTGTCTGGGGCTTTTCTTTAACCTTTTTTTCTGGCATCAGTTCTGGAAAGAGCTTTCCAACTCTATCGGGGAATGCTTTACTCAGAATGATAATATCATCATAAGAAAAGAGCAGTTTAATCACCCTTCTAAATTTAATCTCACCTATTGCTACTTGATAACAGAAGCTGTCAAGTGCGGCATCGTGAGGCAGAGAAAAAGTATCTTTTAGTTTTGCAAAGAGAGGGTCACTTTCAAACTTTTCACAAATTGAAACTCGATTAAGGGTAGCAAAGAGAAGCTTAATCATCGTGCGACCCTGTTGGATAAAAACATCTCTATTTTGCTGTTTGAGAAACTTTCGAATATGGCTTTTTGCCCTTGTTGTAACGGCAATTTCCAGCCAATCTAAGGAGGGCTGCTGTGTCTTTACTGTGTCAATATCGACTGAATCTCGATTATGCAGTTGATAGACGAGTGGGCGTTTTGTACCGTTTACAATCCCTCCAACACAGTGGCTTCCGATATCGCTGTGGATTGCATAGGCAAAATCAAGAAGTGTCGCTTTTTTTGAGAGGGTAACAAGCTCACCTTTTGGGGTGAAAACAGAGATTTTATCAACAGTCAGATTGTTTTCAATATCTCGCATAAAAATAATCGGATCATCACTCTCTGCTAAATCTTTAAGAATATCGTGTACCCAACGAGTATGTTTATCTTTAGATGAACCATCTTCTTTATAGAGCATATGTGATGTAGCATATCCATTTTCAGAAATTTGATGCATCTCTTTCGTTCTGATTTGCGCCTCAAAGAAATAGTTTTTATAACTGAGTCCTGTATGAATAGAGCGATAACCATTCTCTTTTGGACGAGCAATATAATCTTTAAAACGATTGCTAATATGGTGAAATTCAGAATATGAGTGTAAAATTCCCATCACCGCATAGCAATCTGCATCTTCTATAATAATTCTGATGCCGAGGAGGTCATGAAGTGAGGCATATGAAGAGCCTTCTTGGGAAGTTTTAAGAAAGATTCCGTAATATGATTTAACGCGCCCGATAACAGTATAGCGAGTGATTGGAGTGTTTGACTCATCGCGGTTATGTACTTCGATAGCATTAACAACCTGCTTTTTTAATGTGACTAACACCTTATTTACATCTTGAAAGTATCGTGTGATAAACGAGTCTATCTCTTTCCACTCTTTTGGCATTAGAAAATAAAATCCAAATGCTTCTAACTCCTCTTTCAACCAAAAAAGACCAAGTCTGTGTGCGAGAGGAGCATAGTAACGCAGTGTTTCGTTGCTTATTCTCTCTCGACTTTTTTCAGGCATGGCATCAAGAGTATTCATATTGTGGAGACGATCCAACAGTTTAATAAAGATGACCCGTATATCGTCAGCTGCAAAGGTAAGAATTTTTTGAAATGCGTGCGCCTGTTTCTCTTCTCTGTTGAGGGGGATATCGTGCAATTTCGTCACCGCATCGACTAATGTTGCAACAGCCGTTCCAAACATCTTCTTAATCTCGGCAACAGTTGTTGATGTATCTTCTACCGTGTCATGCAGAAGACCTGCAACTACAGCATCAACATCCATTCCTATCTCTGCAAGATAGAATGCTACAGTAAATGGGTGTATAATATATGGTTCGCCACTTTTTCTGATAAATCCAGAGTGTGCAGATGTGGCAACACCCACCGCTTTTTGAATCTTAATAGTTACCTTTTCTTGCTCTTTTTCACTATATTCTGGGTGGTGATCAAGAATGGATTCTATAATTCTTTCAGGTCTGAGTTTTGGTATAATAGGCAGATGTGGCGGCCGACGAAGTATGTTTGTAATTTGTCTCTTATTCATCTAAAAAAAGTTGTATTGTTTGTAAATTATTGGAAATTGATGAGCTCATTTCAGATTCAAAAATGGTGTCTAATCGGTTCAGAGCCAAAGAGACTTGATCATTAACAACAATGTAGCGGTAGTGTTGAAAATAACGAACTTCACGCCGTGCATTGTCAAGTCGGCGTTGGATAACCTCATCGTCGTCAGTCTTTCGTCCGCGGAGTCGTTGCTCTAACTCTTTCATTGATGGAGGGAGAATAAAAATCAAAACAGCGGAGTCACCATACTGTTCTTTAAGGTTTAAAGCACCTTGAAAATCGATATCACAGATGGCAAATTTATTCTCTTTGATGACGTTATCAATAAAAGATGCCGGAGTTCCATAGAGATTTTTGTGCACTTCAGCCCATTCGACAAAGGCTTTTTGCTCTTGTAATTCTTTGAATTTTTCATGAGAAACAAAGTGATAATCAATATCATTTTGCTCTCCATCTCGCATTAATCTTGTGGTATAGCTTATAGATTCAAGCAGTTGTGGAAAATGTTTCTTAAGTTCATTAACAAGCGTTGTCTTACCACTTCCTGATGGTGCGCTTAATACAAAAATTTTCCCGAATCCGTGGCGAGGTGTCTGCATATCCTACTCTCACAAAGTTAGCAGAGTTGATTATATAGATTTCATATGCACTTTGCAATCAAAAAAAAGGACTTGACGAAGTCGTTATGATTTGTATACTTTGTAAGTTACTAATGTTGATTGAAAACTCTAAAGGAGAATGATGATGAAAAAAGTATTGTTAATTACATTGAGCGCATTTATTGCACTGTTGTTTGTTGCATGTGGCAGCGCAGAAAAAGAGGCACCAGGAAATGCAATAGCACAAGAGCTTGAAGGAGCACCAGCGTGGGTTTTGGGTGGAGCAAGTGGTAATGGTCAAATTTGTGGTGTTGGAAGTGCAGGCGGAACAAGAAATGTTTCTATCGCAAGAACAGCAGCAATAGGCAGAGGCCGTACCGATTTATCTCGTCAGTTGCAACTGCAAGTTAAATCAATGTTGAAAGATTACCAAGCAACCACAACTGGTGGTGAGAATTATGGTACTGCTGCAAATGATGAACAACATATTGTTGATGTCAGCAAGCAAGTTACTCAGATGACTTTGAATGGTACAGAACTGAAGAATACATGGCTCTCAAAGAAGGGTACGCTTTTTACTTTGGTTTGTTTGAATGTTGATAAGTTCAAGAATACCATTTCTAAGATGGGACAACTTGATGAGCAAGTTCGTGCTGCTATTGTTCAGCGTGCGGATAAGGCTTTTGATGAGTTAGATAAAGAAACAAAGAAATAGGTACGAGTGCCGAGAATAGCGCATTTCTGCGTTGTTTGTCTCATAGAACAGGGTCAACGAATTTTTCTAAACATGGATTTGCAGATAAATAAGACGCTCAGGTTGAGCGTCTCTACATAAACGCCTTGAACCGCATCTATTCTCTCCACTCTTCATATCGAAGTGCTGCGTTGTTTGTCTCTATTTGTGTGGCGGTGTGACCCTTTCGTTCAACGATATCCACTGAATAGTCTGTTTTAGCCCAT
>JAGLDR010000137.1 GCA_023145475.1 bacterium | reverse complement strand
CCATCTTTATCAAAATCAATGTCGCCTTCAAATTCGTCAAGGATGCCATCAGCGTCACTATCGGTATCAAGGAAGTTTCCAGTGCCGTCACCATCAAAATCGTCTGCAGTTTCAACAGAGTCAAGGATGCCGTCGCCATCACTATCATCATCAAGATAGTTTGGAATGCCATCTCCATCAGGGTCTCCGTCTCCTTCTGTGCCGTTGTTGATGCCATCACCATCCTCATCTCCAAGTGGATCGATAACGATATCTTCATCAACACTTTCATCTTCATCAGGAATTACAACTATATCGTTGTCGGTAGGGATAATAGTATCATTATCGACAATTATATCATCTACAGCGGTTGTATCTTCATCGACAGTAATCAAATCATCATCGTCTGCTGATGAATCAGGCTGTAGTGCATCTTTATCTGGTGCAACCGTATCTTTGTCGGGGCCAACATCAGGAATGACAACGCTGTCTTTATCGGGTGTGGTGCCACTATCTTGGTCAAGAATAAGAATTGGTTCATCTTCGTCTGTTGTAACATCTGGTATGATTGATGAATCATTGCCGGTGCTGTCATCATCATAAATGCCAATCTTTTTGGGGTTATCGCCACAGGCTATGATGGTTGCCACTGCAAGGGCGATTAAAAGTAGTTTTTTCATTATGTATCCTCTCTATTTAGGTGCTAATTCAGGGTTGCCTGGTACAATAATATATACTTCACGAGTATCGAGCAACGCTCCTTCTCCCATAACATTAATAGATGCGGTAAAAAGAGTTGCTTCGGGCCCTTCTGGTTGATATATATCATTTTTAAACGAAATCTCGAATGTTACATTGGTCCCAGGCTTCACATCAATAAATTTTGATCCACTGATTGTTGCGCCATCAACAGGATCTGCTGATTTTGCTTCTGCGCCAGTAATAAACTCTTCCGTGTTCACGGCATGTTGAACACTACCGTGTGCTTCTGTATCCAAATCGAGTTCAATGTTGTGCAAAAGTTCATTAACACCATTTACAATTTCAGTAGAAAGGCCTGTTCCTGTGCCATCTGAGCTAATGGTATAGTGGAAAAAAGAGCCATCGCCAGCTTTAGATGAAGTTCCTTCAGATACCATTGCAAAATCGGGAAGAGGAGCGCCAGTAACCGAGTCTCCTGTTGAATTAATTCCAATAAATTTTGCATTTACCGCATTCATTGCAGCAACAGCGTCCGCAAGAGAGTGGCCCTTCACAGCGGTTTCCCACATTCCATCAATGTATGTTAAATCAGTCAAAGATGGATCAGGATTGTCAACTTTTGGCATATTAGCGCCTTGAAATGCTTCATCTGTTGCCATAATAAAGATAGGAAGTGCACCTGTTCTAAAGCAGAGTCCTCCGATGGTTCCAGCAGAGCAACCTGTCGTGGCTGGAATAGATATTTCAAAATATTTATATCGAAATGCACCCATAGCCATCTTAAGTTTAAATTGAGTTGCCAAACCTTCACCGCTTGCAGCTTGATAGAGTGACTCCTCGTGTGGTTCGTAGTATCCTCGTTTCAAGGAGAGTCCGTTGATAGCCGTTTGAACATCTGCTGTTGTGCCCGTAACAACTTGATCAACAAAGTAGGGTGAAGAGGCATAACGATTGCATCCAGGATCGGTGATTGGACTACACTCAAATCCTTCATCACCAATAAGCGTTCCTTCAGGGGTTTCATCCCATGTTCCAAAAGAGCTTAACCCAAAATGCGAGTCAGGAAGTTCAGCTTGAATCTGTGTAATAACAGAGCTGATATTAGCTTTAAGGTTGTCAATCTCCTGTGACATTGAGTGTGATAAATCAATCATCATAACAATATCGGCAGCCTTAATATTTGTAGAGAAACTCAAGTCTCGTTTTTCAGAGTCAGGAGCATGATAGGGAAGTTTTACAAAGAAATCTGTCACTGGCATATGGCTCGACGCATCGTTTAAATCACTGCCGTATGCACTTTCAACCAAATCATCATATCCATCGCCATCCGTGTCTTGATTCAAGGGATTGCTTCCGCCTGTCTTTTCTAATCGATCTGAAAGGCCATCACCATCACTATCAAAATCGAGAAAGTCTGGAATCTTATCGTCATCAAAGTCTCCAGGAACACCTTTGTCATCGAGGTGAGCTTCATCTATATCATCATATCCATCGCCATCACTATCATTATCCAAATAGTTAGGAATCAAATCACTATCTTTATCTCCTTTTCCTTCGTATGCATCGAGAATAGTATCATTATCACTATCAGTATCAAGATAGTCTGGGATTGAATCCTTATCGGTGTCGATTGGCTTAGTCCCATCAGGGCCCGCTTCATCAAAATCAGAAATTAGATCGTTATCGCTGTCGTTATCACGATAGTTTGGAGCGCCATCACCATCAACATCGTCTGTTCCTTCAAGAGAGTCAGGAATGGTGTCGCCATCACTTTCTGTATCAAGAAAATCGGGAGTTCCGTCACTATCGGTATCAACAGGAATGCCTTTTGGCGCTTCTATTTTATCGAGAATGCCATCGCCATCACTGTCATCATCAAGATAGTTCGGTTTTCCATCACCATCGACATCATCAGTACCTTCGACATCATCAGGAATTCCATCGTTATCACTGTCTTTGTCGCTTCCTGTGTCACTTGAGTCAGCTGAATCACCGTCATCTGCTGAATCTGCTGAATCAGAGATGTCATCAATATCGGCTGTGTCATCTATCTGAAGGCCACCAGAGTCAGTGTCAGTAGTTACGGCACTATCTTTGTCAGTAATGCCAGAATCCTCACCCTCCTTGTCAGTTAGAGATGGATTGTCAGACCCATCACATCCAATTAATAAGAGTGCAAACAAAAGAGCTAAAAACCACCGCATAAGAACCTCCACGGTTATTGACTAATCAGTTGTAAAGCATTATACTCCCTCTGAGTTTAATAGCAAACAGCGGGGAACGCCCCGATTGTTTTAGCAATTGAGACACAGATAAAAGGAGAAATAGCAGTGATTAACAACAGACCACAAAGAATGAGAAAGCTTGCAGTCCTCGTAGATGGAGATAATGCGCAACCTTCGTTGTTGCCAAAGATTCTTGCCGAGGCAGCAAAACATGGCACCCTGACCATTAGAAGAATTTTTGGTGATTGGACAACGCCCCAAATGAACAGTTGGAAAGAAAAACTAAATACCTATGCCGTACAACCAGTACAACAGTTTCGCTATACGGTTGGAAAGAATGCAACAGACAGTGCAATGATTATTGATGCAATGGATATTTTGCACAGTGAATTAGTTGATGGCTTTTGTATCGTATCAAGTGATAGTGATTACACGCGGTTAGCGACTCGTATCCGCGAAGAGGGTATTTTTGTTATGGGAATTGGCAAAAAACAGACGCCAAAACCATTTGTAAATGGCTGTAA
>JAGLDR010000136.1 GCA_023145475.1 bacterium | reverse complement strand
CATGCTGCTCAAAAAGTTTGAGTGCAGCATCAACAGATTCTGCCAGCAGAATTTGATAGTTTTTTGACAACCCCCACTTCAGTTGTTTTCTGATTTCACTGCTGTCATCAACAATTAATAATTTTTCCAAAAAAAACCTCCACTACATTCTTTCTGCGTAATACAAAAAAACCTAATTAGTGACAATTCTTCGCTGTTTATGTAAATCTCTCTCTTGGGAAGAGGGTTGGGGTATTTTTCAGTATGGATTTTTTTCAAGCCCCCTCTTCCTATCTACGGCCACCTTCTCCCTCAGGAAGAAGGATTATCAAGTGGCAACAACAGAACAAAGGTTGTCCCCTCTCCCTCACAACTCTCAACCTCAATACTTCCCCCATGTGATTCAATAATTTGCTTGCACTGATACAGACCTATCCCCAAGCCATGTTTTTTGGTTGTTTCAAACGGCTTAAAGAGTTTATTTTCGATAAAGTCAGCATTCATACCACAGCCTGAATCGTTAACTTCGACAAAGGCAAAACCATTCTTTTGACCATAAGATACGCGCACCGGTTCTTGACTTGTGGTTGCCTCAGTAGCATTTAGCAGCAGGTTGAGAATAACTTTGTAAATTTCTTCGTCATCAACAACAACCTGAATCTCTTCACCACTCACCTCGGTCTTGCCCCCAGCCGTTTTCACCGCATCCACAACAATCTTGCTTAACACTACGGAAACAATTGCAAGCTTAGATTTTCCTTTAATATTTTTCAAGCGAGCAATCAAACCTTGCATATTTTCAACGGTATTCCCTACCGCTTCCAACATGTCCTGTTGAAACTCTGGATCAGAGATATGCTCACGAGAGTTATCTAATAACAAAGAGAGGCCAGAAACCTGGTTTTTTAAATCATGGAGAACAAAAGTTGTTACCTTACCAATAGCTGCTAATTCACGCGCCGTAGATAATTGCTCAGTTAGTCGAATACCCTTAATTGCTGAAATTCCCTGCCGACCAAGGAGACGCATTAAATCAAAATCTTCATAGGTCAAATTGTCATTTTTGTTAATAAGGGAACCTAAGATAATAAAACCCTCGAGGTGAGTATTAAAAAATAAAGGAACCACGAATCGAGAACCAACATCAATAAAAGAACTGATCAAAGATAGTCGCAATTCAGGCTGGTCATCATTAAGATCGACTATCCACTCTTTCTCCTGTAGACAGAAGATTAATGGATCTCCCAATGGAAAAGATCGCCAGTCCCGACGAAACTCGAAACTTGCAGCATGATGATAATCATTCTGTTCATGATCATAGAGATAGAGAGCCGCACTTTGACAACCAATAGTTTCACAAAAATGACACAAAATAGCGTCCTGAAGTTGCTCTATGGAAATAGTACTCGTCAACCTTTCATTAAATGCTAACCATTGTTCTCGGTATTCATATTTCTCGCGATAAAAGTTTTTTTGGAGAATTACTTTAATTTTTCGGCGAGTACTTTCAGAAAAAAACAGGAGGATAGCCAATATTCCAGAAAACATTCCAATCAGTATCAATACTGTTCGCTGATGTGGTAGATCCACATAACGCATTCCTTCACCAAGGAGCCCAACACCAAGAAGATAGAAACCAACAGCAAATAAAACCACTGATCGATAGGCGGCCTCTTGCGATACCCTAACTTGCGTGTCACGACTACGAAACATTCGGGAATAAAAAATAAAACCTAAGGCAACATATAGTGCGACAACCCGAACCGGTAATAACCCGACATCCAATGAACGATAAAGAAAAGCCTGACTAAAATAAACCAGCAACGCACTAAGGAGAAAACCAACACCAATAATTTCAAGTTTGACCCGCCAGCGCTCATACTGAGGCAAACCAGACAGAGTCCGTTCCAACTGAATCAGGATAATTATATGAAACACCATAAAGAAGAGATAAAAAAGGAACCCATAATTTCCGAGAAAAAGGAGCTTATCTTCTGT
>JAGLDR010000135.1 GCA_023145475.1 bacterium | reverse complement strand
AAAATAATGAGCTCCATATGGAGACATGGAATACTTCTCAGCAGATGGATGGAGTTGATCCAATGGATCACAAAATCACCGATTTCTTGGATATTGTAAAACCATACCAAGAGTGTACTCCTGTGGGTGGCGATACTCCCGATGAAGATGTAACTGATGATGGCGAAGTTTCTGATGCAGATAGTGCAGTCGAAACTCCTGACGAGACAAACGACACGGTCGATATAGTTGATGAAACAGCTGATAATGACACCGTGGCTGTAGACGATACTCCGGCAAAGACAGATGCCGATCAAACAGCAACCGATGACACCAATATACCTCAAACAACAGCTAGCGAAGGCTGTACGGTTCTTACTATCTAATCAAAACACTTATTAAAATAGTTGCGCTCGCAACCATTCTGTGTATAGTACCTTCTTATGAACCGTTTTGGCATACATAAATCAATCGGCGTTTCAATTTCAGCCATATACCGAACAGCATCGATGTATGCAACAAAAGAGCTAGAAGAGCATAAGATAAAAAGCAATCAGGTGCCCTATTTGATGTTAATTTCAAGTCTGAACAATCCATCTCAAGAAGAGCTTGCAAAAAAGCTGATGGTTGATAAGGCAACCGTTGCACGAACAATTCACCACCTTATTGATTGTGGGCTAGTATCAAAAGAAAGAAGTGAGACCGACAAACGAGTTTATCACCTCTCACTCACCGAAAAAGGCGACACTCTTCGCCCTTTCTTCATCACAACGATGACGCACTGGTTTGACAAAATCCTTATTGATTTAACAGAAGATGAAAAAGCATCACTTTCAACAATGCTTACAAAAATAACCAATAGAATAAATGACATACGAGGAGATAATGAAAAAATTTAAAGCGTTTTTGCCACTGATAATAATCTTAGGGGCTGTTGTACTCTTTTTGGTGATGACAAAACTAAGAACGGCACCACACGCCGTAGAGCAAGAGGAGCATATTCCAACAATTTCAGTCAAATCTTTCTCTCAAAAAACGCATACCATCAAGTTGACGGCAACCGGCACAGTCCGCTCTGAAACAGCGGTTACCCTGCTCCCTGAAGTTGTAGGAAAAATTGTGTTTATCTCAAAAAAGATGAATCGTGGTGGCTACTTTCGTAAAGGCGACCTTCTCTTTCGGATTGATTCTCGTGAATACGCACTGCAAGTTGAGAGTGCTTCGGCGGCTGTTGAACAGCAAGAGGTTCGCTATCAGACAGAGCTCGCGCAGGCAAAGATTGCAAAAGAGGAGTGGGAGAGTTTTCAAAAAGATAATCCTGATGCTGAAGCGGGCGAGCTGACTCTTAGAGAGCCACAACTTAAGATGGCACAGGCAAATCTTGATGCCGCAAAGGCTCAGTTAAATGTGGCAAAACTGCGTCTTGCAAAGACAGAAATCCACGCACCATTCAAAGGACGAGTTGTCGAAAGAAGAGTGGGAAAAGGACAGTTTGTTGCAATGGGTTCACAGTTAGCGACCATCATCAGCACAGAAAAAATTGAAATTGCCCTTCCCCTTCCTGTTGAAGAGGTGGCACTCGTACCATTAGATAAAAAACCTGAAGCACTCATCTATATTACTGGAAAAAAAGAGCCAATAAAAGGCATTGTAGTGCGCTCTGCTGCACAACTTGACGCTCGCTCTCGTATGCTTGACCTGATTGTTGCTATCTCACCATCACAAAAAAAGAATAGCGGAACAACACTGATTGACGGCGCATTTGTCTCTGTTCATATCATGGGTAAAGAGATGAAAAATCTCTTTGTCATCCCTCGCGAGCTCTTTCATGGTGAGGAGCTCTGGATAGACGATGGCGGTCTGCTGAAAATCCTTAAACCACAGATTATAGCCCACGAAAAAGAGCATCTTATCATCAGCGGTAAGTCGCTTCCTGCAACTATTTCTATTGTCTCATCAATGCTTGAGATTGCGGTAGATGGAGCAAAACTGCAGGTGGCAAAATGAAAGGTGCAATCAGATGGATGGTTGACAATCATGTCACCGCAAACCTCATTATGCTCCTTGCCATTTTTGGGGGACTTTTTGCGTTAAGTGCCATCAAACAGGAGATTTTCCCCGAAATACCTCTTGATATCGTAACCGTCTCTGTCATCTATCCCGGCGCAAGCCCTGAAGATGTTGAAGAGGCAATTATATCGCGTGTTGAAGACGCAATCGACAGCGTTGACGGCATTGAAAAGATAAGCTCGACCTCAAATGAAAGCATTGGAATGGTGATGGCTGAGCTTGAAATTGGCCAAGATGTGCAAATTATAAAAGATCGCATAAAAAATGAGATTGACCGCATCACCTCATTCCCAAAAGAGGCTGAAAAACCAATTGTCAGTGAACTCGTTCGAAGAAAACGGGTCATCGATGTTGGTCTCTATGGAGATGTATCAGAGCGAATACTAAAAGAGAGCGCTGAAAAACTCCGTCTGCAACTTCTGCAAGACCCCGGCATTTCAAAAGTTGAAGTTTCTGGGCTTAAAAACTATGAAATCGCCATCGAAATCAGTGAACAAAAACTGAGAGAGTTTAAGCTCTCTTTTAGCGCGATTACTCAAGCGGTAAAAGTGGGCTCACTCGATATGCCTGGTGGAAAAATTGTTACAAAAAATGGCGACATTCTGCTTCGCACAAAATCTTTAGGAAAGACAAAGGAAGATTATGAAAATGTAATAATATCAAGTGATTATGCTGGACGAACACTCTATCTTAAAGATGTGGCAACTGTCAAAGATGGTTTTGAAGATGTCGACCTTCACACCTATTTTGATGGCAAACCAGCGGCACTACTGAGTGTCTTTCGTGTGGCAGATCAGCAACCAATTGCCGTTGCAAATGCTGTCAAAAAATATATTAAAAATAATCAAAAAAATCTTCCACATGGCCTTAAAATGGTAGCGTGGAAAGATCGTGCTCAAATTCTAAAAGCTCGCCTTAATCTTCTGCTTCGGAACGCTCTGCAAGGCTTCATTCTTGTCCTTATTATCCTCTCTCTCTTTCTTGAGATTCGTCTTGCAAG
>JAGLDR010000134.1 GCA_023145475.1 bacterium | reverse complement strand
ATCTACTCCTTCCGAGAGCGGGGAAGCACGCCTGTTGATGCCGCAAAAAAGGGTTCACTCCTTGTAGCAACCCCTGTTATATTCGCTATTCTCACGACAGTTGCCGCCTTTGGGCCACTTATGTTTATCGACGGGAATATGGGTAAAATATTGACGGTAATTCCAACAATTGTCATCACGGTTATCCTTGTAAGTCTTGTTGAATCTCTTTTTATCCTTCCTGCCCACCTCTCTTCACTCAAAAAACTGAATGCCAATCCAAAAAAACCAGGATATACCCGAAAGATAAGCAACTATATGGATAAAAAACTGCAGAAGTTTATCGCAGGACCCTACAACTCTTTTCTCACAACTGCGTTAAAAAACAAGACGACAACAATGGCTGTTGGAGTTGCAATTTTAATTTTGTCCGTCGGAATGGTGACGGGTGGAATTATCAAATTCACCTTCTTTCCTGATGTTGAGGGTCGTACAATTATCGTTCGCCTTAAAATGCCCAATGGCTCATCATTTCAAGCAACGAGAGATGTTATCACACAACTCGAAGAGGCTTCATATCGCGTCAAAACAAGGCTAGAAAAGAAGGCAGGAAAAAAGACAAAAAAAGATGCTGATGGACAACCTATTGTCTTTAGACATATGAACACCGTTATTGGAATGCAGCCATCACTTTCCGCAGGACCACATGGAAAACAGCAGACAACGGCTGACCCCACTCGGGCGGAGATTATTATTGAGCTCCCACCAGCTGATGATCGTGATTTCTCAACGGTTGATGCAACAAAACTGTGGCGAGAAGAGGTCGGAGCACTGCCTGGGGTCAAATCTCTCGACTTTATTGACTCTCTTTTTACTGTCGGAAGTGCGGTGCAGGTTGAACTCTCTTCAGACAACAACAGACAGCTGAGTGATGCTGTTGCACTGCTAAAAAAAGAGGTGGCGCAGTACGCAGGAGTCTCTGAAATCAGAGATGATTTTGAACCAGGAAAATATGAACTAAAATTGAAATTAAAACCACAGGCAGCGACACTTGGTCTCACTCTTGCCGATCTCGCTCGGCAGGTAAGAGAGGGCTTTTACGGCGCAGAGGCAATGCGCATCCAACGAGGCAGAAACGAAGTCAAGGTGATGGTTCGCTACTCTGAAGAAGAGCGGCAGACGATGGCATCAATCGACAATATGCGTATTCGTGGAAGAAATGGCGTTTCAGTACCATTTAAAGCAGTCGCCGACATCACTTATGGTCGAGGATACGCAACAATTACCCACGCAAACAGATCGAGAACAGTAACGGTTTTTGCCAATATTGATGAGAAGATTGCAAACGCTAGCGATATAAATAAAAAGATTAAAACAACACTGGTAAAGTGGCAAAAAACAAAATTTCCAGAGCTTCATATCAGCTTTGAAGGTGCGCAAAAAGAGCAAAAGAAGACGATGGGAAGTGTGGCAAAAGGGTTTGCTGTCGCACTCTTTCTTATCTATATTCTGCTTGCAATTCCTTTCAAATCATACTCTCAGCCACTTATTGTTATGACGGCGATTCCATTTGGTATTGTCGGGGCAATTCTTGGCCACCTTATTTTGGGATATAACCTCTCGGTATTTAGCTTTTTTGGAATTGTCGCACTTGCGGGGGTGGTGGTCAACGACTCGCTCGTCCTCATTGATGCGGTCAACCGAAGAGTGAAAGTTGAAAAAATGCCAATAAATGAGGCGGTAGTTGCAGCATGTCATGGGCGATTTAGACCCATTCTTCTCACCTCTCTTACCACCTTTTTTGGTCTTGCGCCGATGCTTGTTGAGACGAGTATTCAGGCACAATTCCTGATTCCAATGGCAATTAGTCTTGCATTTGGCGTTATGTTTGCAACGCTCATTACCTTGGTTCTTGTGCCAACTGAACTGCTGATTCTTGACTCTATCCATACCTGGATGGGAAGCAACAGCAGCAAAGGAGGTGAAAATGCGTAACAATAACATACAATGTGAAAACGGGCAGACACACAGGTCGGCCCCTACAAATTTATTAATTATATTTCTATTCAGCGTTTTAATCGGGTCATGCAGTATGGCGCCGAAACGAGAAAAAACATCTTTCGATTTTACTATTCCTGAAAATTATCTAACTGAAACAGAAGGGACAAACGGCAACAAGGTGACCGCCGCATTTTGGTGGAAAGAGCTCAACGATGAGAAGCTAAACAGCCTTGTTGATCGCGCAATAAACAACAATCTTAATTTGAAAGTTGCCATCTCTCGTGTCAAAGCGGT
>JAGLDR010000133.1 GCA_023145475.1 bacterium | reverse complement strand
GTAAATAAAGTTGCACATAGAAAAAGAAAAAGTAATCGTCTCATTGTCTCCCCCCGGAGTTGTAAAATTCAGTGAAAAGTGTGGAATAAACCACACAAATTAGTGGATAGAGTATGTAGCCCGTTATAAAAGTCAAACTTCAGAGCGAAAACACAATTGACATAACAACCTCTATCGTGTAGCATATCTATAGCGCACCAGAACAAGGGGAGGTATCATGCGACTATTAACAACATGTTTTCTTATGCTTTTCGCACTTCTTTTTATGCTATCATGCTCATCAGGGAACAAGACGACTTTTGACACAGATAGCTACAACTACGACAGCGATAGGCACTCTGATACAGAAACAGCAGATTCAAACGATGGAACAGCGCAACCTGACAAGGATTCAGACACCACTGACACAGCCAATGATACAGCTTCAGATGATGACGACACCACTCTACAAACTGATGCCGACAACAACACCCCAGATGAAGATAGTGTGACAACAATATGTGTCGCAGGCACCGTTGTATGTAGCAAAGATGAGCTGACAAAGAAAACATGTCATGAAAATGAACAGGAGTGGATTTTTTCTCCCTGCCCTGAAGATTACTACTGTGATAGCCAGACGCTTGAGTGCGAAATGATGTACATCACCAGTATTGACGCAACAGACAAATACACTCGACTACTGAAAATCAATGTCGTTACCGGCGAAGGCACTGAACTCTGTAAATCAGACCACATCACTGCCTACAACTCTTCAACATTCTCTCGTGAAAACATCCTCTATCTCTCTGCTTCAGGAAAACTAGACAAAATGAACCCCTCAACTTGCGAAATAACAGAGATTGGCACAACGGGCTTCAAGGCTGTTCCAGGCATCACTAGTGACCGAAATAACGGTATATTTGGCATTGCAAATAAGAACAACCTTATTGGATATCAAAACAAACTAATTTCGCTTGATGTTCTCACAGGAGCAGGAGCGATAATCGGTGATTTAGGTAGCTCATTTTCGACATGCGGGGCGACATGGTCTGAACCGCTCAAATCGGTGTATGCTATCACCGCTGCAACAAATAAACTCTACATCATTGATCCAGCAACAGGTTTTGCGACCCCAGTTCACGATTTGATTGACGAAGAAGGAGACCCATTCAAATTTGGCAGTGTTGGCATTGAGATGCACCCAATGAATGGAAAGATATATGCCTGCTCCTCGGTTACTCCATCACTCCTTGTTATCGATCCTGAAACAGGTGTAGTGAAAAAGGTTGGAGAGGGAATGGGCCATGAAGATCCGTGCAACAACCTCGCTGCACCATGGAAAGATGTCTTTGAAGAGATGTGAAACTATTCAACTTCTGACCTGACTTGATTTTGCCCGGCCATTTCAACATAGAGACAACTCGAACTCCACCTTCATAAGTGGTCATTTTTTCGCCACGAAATGGACTAGTTGCACCATGTGGCCACGCTGAATGTTCAGGACCATTGTCAGTGGAATACCAAATGATAGTATTCTCATCGAGACCCATCTCTTCCCCAGCCCGGTGGGCGTGGGCTAAGATAACGCGAGCCTTCAGCCCGCTGATCTCCAAACCGTCTGAAGGACGGTGCTACCTTAGCCCGCGGTTGGAGACGAAGTCGCAGGCCCGGGGAAAAAGAGTCTAATTCCCTTGAATCTTTTTCCTAAAATGCTCACTTATTTCTTCAATTGATATATCATATTTTGGATTGAGATGTTGAATTTTGTCTTCTTCAACATCTTTTGTGTATAAAAGTGACATTTGGAAGAGTTTTTCATTTATTTCAGGCATATAGTGTTTGATAATATCATACATCTCTGTAAGTGAATAGACCTCTTTGTTTATAACAAAAAGATCGTAGTAATCTCTAAATTTTGCTCTTAAGAAAAGAGTATTCAACTTCATTCCTGTTAATAATTTAATCGGAGCAATATTGATATTGTTCACAAATGGCACATAATTTTCCAGTTCATCCCACCCATTTGCAAAAAATGTGACTTTGACATTTTGTATTTTCAAATCCAACTGCTCTTTTGTTATATTTTCTATCGAAAAATCTTCAGAAAAAACATCTTTGATTCTTTTTAAAAGAGTCTCTTTATCAAGAACTTTCTTCCAAGTAAACAAATCAATATCTTCACTGACTCTATGATTAAGATATATCGCAAGAGCAGATCCCCCAACAAAAACAAAATCACTCATCTCTTTAATATGAGAAAGTTTCTCAAAAACAATCTCAGTCTCTTTAGCTAAGTTGTTTAAGCCTTTCAAAACGACTCTCCGCGGCTAATTTTTGTTCTAGAAACAGATTTATTTCATCAATTCCAAAAAATATCTTTCCAAGATAGTAGTTTAATTTATCGTACCTTTTATCAGGAACAACTCTTTTAACCCACACCTCTTTTATAAATTTAAACGGGAAAATCTGAAACAGCATTTTTATCTCTGGAATATCACTATAAATCAGGCAGTGTTCAATAAGAAGAGCATCGGAAATATCTTCAACAGAATTAACATTATAGCTCCAGAATATATTCTGAGCATTAAGTTTTTTAAAAAGCTTTTCTTTATTGAATTTACTATTCAATCTCTCTATCCTCCACTGGACATCGCCACTCCTATCGCTTTGAATATTATAGCAAAAACTGGTAAAAAGGCAATCATTTTATATCACATCACGCTCAAGGAGCAGCCTCTTCCCTGCAATATATTCGTTTATTTGTTTTTTTGTGATTTCAATGATTTCAGCTATTTGAACCGCTCAAAGACTCTTTATCTTCCGGCAAAACAACCAACAACAATCCAACAATAAAGACTGTTATCGCAATCAGCTGCGAGCTGCTCAGAAGTCCATTGAAGAAGAGACCTCTGGCGTCGGCGCGGAAAAACTCAATTATAAACCGAAAGACTGAGTACATCATAAACCAGCTGCCAAGCGGAACGCCCGCTTTTTTATGCTTTGGTCTGATGACAAGATAGAGAACAAGAAAGATACTAAAATTGGCCACGGCTGAAACAACCTGCGATGGAAAAACTGGGTAGGGTTGACTCCCAAGTGTTGAGACGATATCTCGTGCCAACTGATTTTTGGCACTCAGTCCCCACGGAATAAATCGTTGCGCAAGTGGGCTTGCTGAAATCTCGCCAAAACAGCACCCGTTCAGATAACAGCCCACTCTTCCAAAACCTGCTCCAAGTGCGAGTGAATAGCCAAATGCATCTGCGTATGGCAACACCTTTACCTTGTGCATCGAAAAGAAGGCAATAACGGTCAAAAATCCAAAAATAACGGCACCATAAAAGGCAAGCCCACCATTAAAGACATTGAGCATCGCCATCGGCTTTTGTAAATATATCTCAAAGAAACCATCAAAAACGATATGTTGTACTCGAGCACCAAGATAACCAATTGTCGCCGTTAGCAGTGCCCCTCGAAATGCGAGATGCGTATCAAGACCGAGTCGTTTCACCTCTCTGAGCATCATCAAAATGCCCACAATCATCGCGACAATACCCATGAAATAGTAGCTAGACATCGAATAGCCAAATATGGTAAACAGTGTCGGTCTCATGCTTTTCTTTCCTGAATCATCTGACGAATTATCTCAATTATCAGCAGTCCCATCGCAACAACAATCGCAGCGTCAGCAACATTAAATGTCGCCCAGTGATACCCATGATTGATATGCCAATCAATAAAATCCACCACATATCCATACGCGATGCGATCAATTAAATTACCAATTGCTCCACCGATAATCAGCGCATAGATAGCAACAAGCATCTTATTTGTATCTTTCTGCAACATCATATAGACGACACCAAGCGTCACCAGTGATGAAAACAGCACAAAAACCACAATACGCATAGTCTCTGACAGGGAATTTCCAATCCCGAAGAGTGCTCCACGGTTTTCGGCATAGATAAACTGCCACCACGAGCTAAAAACGACAACTGGCGATTGCTCTTTTAAACTAGCGATTGCCCACAATTTTGTCACCTGGTCAAGCACAATAACAGGCAGAGATATAAACAAGAGATACCATGCATGACGCCACACTAATTTCATGAAAGTGCCTCATGACAAGTTTTGCAAATTCCTTTATGCTCTTCATTCCAATCTTTCAACTCACGAATCTTCCAACAGCGAGGACACTTCTCCCCTTCTGCCTTCTTCACTGAACCCCAGACAGGCAACTCTTCACCAAGTTTTTCTAAACCTTCTGGCGAACTTGATAGCTCAACACCGGACACGATAAGAAGTGATTCAAGTAACGCCTCTTCTCCCGCAAAAATGGCAGAATCCTCAGCATGAAGGGTTACTGTTGCGTCAAGTGAAAGACCAATAACCTTCTCTACTCGCAGAGCTTCAAGCTGTTTCTGCACACCTTCTCGAATCGCAAGCAAACCGTCCCAGCCCTCTAAAAATGCAGTTTCATCTGCGGTTAACGCAGGATGTTTTGGCATATTATGAAGAAAAACAGAGTCATTTTCATCACCTGTCAAATGGCCATACGCCTCTTCCGCTGTAAAGCTGATAATTGGAGCGAGCATCAAAATTGACTCTTCAAGAATCGAACGAATCACCGTCTGCGAAGCTCTTCTTCGCGTGTCATCGGCCTTCATTACATAACGATCTTTGATAACATCAAGATAGACCGAACTCATATCAACAGTGAAAAAATCCAAAATTGAGTGATATACCTTATGAAATTCATAGTTTTCATACGCCGTATGCAGTTTTGTAACCAACTTTTTCCACCGAAGCAGTGTCCAGCGATCAAGTGAGGTCAGTGAGTCAACATCAACAGCAACATCTGCTGAGAAATCGTCGATAAAACCAAACATAAAGCGGATAGTATTTCTCAGTTTACGATAAGAAATCGTAAAACTTTTCACAATCTCATCGCTTATTCTGATGTCATCTCTATAGTCTTCAGCACTCGCCCACAGACGCATAATCTCTGCACCGAGCTGGTTAATTCGCTTTTCAGGTGGCGTGAAATTCCCCTTAGATTTACTCAACTTCACACCCTTTCCATCGACAACAAAACCGTGTGTCAAAACTTTTTTATAAGGCGCATGACCGGTGGTCAAAACACTCAATTTAAGGCTTGATTGAAACCAGCCACGATGTTGATCGCTCCCTTCAAGATACAAATCAGCAGGAGCGGTAAGACCTTTTTTATCATTAAGAACCGCAGCCCATGAGACACCACTATCAAACCAGACATCTAAGATATCCTTCTCTTTTTCAAGATGGGTAGAGGAGCAATTTGGACAGGCAAATGAAGCAGGAAGAAATGATTCAACCGGCTCGCGATGCCATACGCCAATACCTTCAACAGAAATTTTATCGGCAACTTCGTGCGCAATTTTTGCATCAACTATCTTTTCACCACATTCTGCACAGACAAAAGCAACAATCGGAACACCCCACAGTCGCTGACGAGAGATACACCAATTTGGCGCATTTTCAATCATCGCGGTGATACGGTTGATGCCCCACGCAGGAATCATTGGAACACTCTCAAGCTCTTTCAGTACCTTCTCTTTGAGTCCCGTCTTTTCCATCGAGATAAACCACTGCTCAGTCGCGCGAAAAATCACCGGCCTGCCACATCTATCATGACAAGGATAGCTGTGCGTCAACTCTTCGCCTGGTTTGTTAAGCAAAAAGCCATTTTCTGCAAGCCATGCAACAATAAGTGGATTTGCAGCCGTTGTTTTGAGTCCGCCCCAATGAGGAACTTCTTCAGTCAACTTACCATATCCATTAACAGGAGCGTATGGCTCAAGACCATATTTAAGACCAACTTCATAATCGTCTTTTCCATGCCCAGGAGCGGTGTGAACACAGCCGGTTCCCGCTTCAAGTGTAACATGCTGACCATATATAATTATGGAATCTTTTTCCATAAATGGGTGGCGTGTGCTCATTCCTTCAAAACGCATCGCAGAAACAGTCGAAAGCACCTTCTTTTCCATGCCAACTGCGGCACAAAACGAGTCCGCCAAATCTTCCGCAACAACCAAAACATTGTCAGCATCTTTTTCTAAGAATGCGTAGGTATAACGGTCATTCAGCGTAATCGCAAGATTAGCAGGAAGCGTCCACGGCGTTGTCGTCCAAATAACAAAATGCACCTTTTTACCAGGAAACTCAGAAAGTTCACCATTCAAAGGAAACGCAACATAAATTGATGGCGAGCGGTGATCTTGATATTCAACCTCAGTCTCTGCAATTGCTGTTTGACAGCGCGGACACCAGTGAACTGGCTTTTTTGAGGCATAGAGAGCGCCAGATTCGACTATATTTGCAAACTGATGGACAATTTCACCTTCATATTCTGGAGTAAGCGTCTTATAGGGGTGTTCCCAATCGGCAATGACACCAAGTCGCTTAAACTCTTCTCTCTGAATATCAACAGCTTTATTGGCAAACGAGCGACACTCATCAAGAATCTGCTCTGTCGTCATATCGCGTTTTTTCTTGCCGAGCTTTTCTGCAACTTTAAGCTCAATTGGCAATCCGTGACAATCCCAACCAGGAAGAAAAGTCGCATAATGCCCCGTCATGCTTTTATATTTTACCACAAAATCCTTAAGAAGTTTGTTCAAAATATGTCCATCATGCAAACGACCATTGGCATACGGAGGCCCGTCATGCATCAAAAATGAGTCGTTATCCTTGTTTTTCTCAAGCATTGCCTCATACAAAGCCATCTTATCCCACTTTTTAAGTGTCTCTAACTCTTTAACGGGAAGATTTGCTCGCATAGGAAACGCCGTCTGCGGCAAATTCAAACTCTTACTGTAATCCATTATATAACTCCTTATATTGCAATTCATTACAAACGCCGAGGGATTGTAATGATTGAGTGGAAATCTGTCAACAATTTAGAAAGATGGAAGATGTAATAACGCAAATAAGTGCGACTGATAGGTGTTCGGGCACTTCGGTACGATTCCGGAGGAATCACTCAGTGACCTTGCAAATAAGTAGGATTGACGAGGATAGATGCGATACAAGGCGTTTATCTGCGCCCGAGCGCAGACATACTAAGGTTATTTCAAGCGAAGGGTGACAGAGAAACAACGCAGGAGCGCGCTATCCTCGTCAATCCGGTTACATTGCGTCACCCGCTGGGACTATGACATGAACCAACCGGCCACTCAAAAATGAGCCATTACCCGTTACAGTAACATGCGCTTCGTACATCGCAGGCACATCCATAGCGTTAATACAGAAATCATTATAAAATTCGACATCAAAATAGACTTCTGCGTTCTGTTTCACACTAAAGAATGTTGTCTCATCTTGACTGTCAACACTATCTGGCGGCACAGCCTTAACCGTTTTAGAGCTCTTGATAAACTCTGCTGCACTATGGTCGCCACAGGTCCAATCTGACATTGAGCTGGTCGTAACATCCATATCAATAAAGGTGGTCAAATCAATGATTGCATCGGCAATTTGTGTACTCATACCACTTCCATCTGCACTTTTTGTATGGCTATTAAAGTTGTTGCCATCTTTATCAAGTGATCCTGTTCGCTCGCTCACTTCATTAAAATCATCTTCTGCTGGGTTATCGCTACTTCCTCGATCGGTAAAAAAGGTGTCAATACCAATAAATTTAGCACCAATCCCATTCATAACTGCTACTGCTTCTTCAAATGTTCTTCCTGCTGGACTACCCGCTCTCCATGCACAGTCATCAAACGCTTCTAACTGTGGTTCTGCTGGACAACTTTGAAATGGCTCATCGGTAATCATAATATATATTGGCATTGATTTCTTTCTCAGGCAGAGTGCTCCAACAGTTCCGAGCTGACCATCACAAGTTGGCGTTACCCAGTTAATCTCTTCATCGGGCATTGGCATTCCAAAAATCTCGCCACACTTTCCATTCAGACAGGAGCGCAAAAAGCTTGAAAACGCCTCGCCTGTGGAGATGTGATAGAGGGTATCAACATGCAGCTCATTTCCGCCACCAGCATCAAAATCTGAGACACCGCTTTTGATAGGTCCGGTATCAATTGAGGAGTAAAAACTGTGCTCGTCTGTGTGTGCCACTGACGCCAAAGCAAATGAGACAAAGTTGGGATTATCGCTGTATGTATCTGAAATCTTATCAATAATTTTCTCTTCAATTTCATCTCTTAGATTTCGAATCTCATCACTCATTGAGCCAGAGTTATCAAGAAGAATAACCACATCAATCGCCTCAATCTTGGTGCTAAACATAAGCTCTCTGTTGACTGGTTCTTGAGATTTATATGGCAGAACCACATAAAAAATACCATCTGGAATTTTACTGTCTGG
>JAGLDR010000132.1 GCA_023145475.1 bacterium | reverse complement strand
CAACGGATCTGTTCCGAGCTCTTTCTCTTTTTTATCGGAGAGACCATCATTGTCACTATCTCTATCTAAATAGTCAGGAGAGTCATCTTTATCACTATTTCTGGGATTTTTTGGATCATCTCCCGCCTCTTCGCTATCAGGAATACCATCCGCATCACTATCTGTATCTAAATAGTTGTCAATGCCATCATTATCACGATCGCCACACCCCTCAATTCCGTTGGGAATTCCATCAGCATCGGCATCTTCTTTTGCCCACGCCTCTCCTTTGCCACAGTCATCGCCTGTGTCAGAGGTATCTGCATCATCACTATCATCGGCGCTGTTGCCTGTGTCAGTTGAATCACTGCCGCTATCAGATGTGTCACCACTGTCTGCAATGTCGGATTTTTCTTCACATGCTGGCATTATAATGAGTGCCATCACAATCAGGAGAGGTAAAAACAACCACTTAAATCTTTTCATCAAAACACCTCGTTATTGCTAAAAGGTAGACTGATGAGGATGGGGACAGACAAGGCGTTTAGCTGCGAACAAGCGAAGGAATACTTGCGTATTTCAAGCACAGTTCGACAGAGAAACAACGCTGTATGTCGCCATCCTCGACAGTCGGATTACATGCCGCCAGTCGGTGGCACAATAATAGTAACCAACCGACTACTCAAAAATGAACCATTACCAAGCACCGTTACCTGCGCCTTAAACTCTAAATAGGCTGGCATACTGTTGATACAAAAATCATTATAAAAACGGACATCAAATGTTACTTTTGTTCCCTGCTTAACACTGAAAAAAGTTGTCTCATCTTTAGAGTCAATACCAGTTGGAGGCACAGCTTCAACCGTTGTTGAACTTTTAACAAATTCTGCTGCATTAATTCCTAAACACTGTTGGTCATCGTCTGCCATACTACCTGTTGTAACATCCATATCAATAAATGTTGTCAAATCTTCAATTGCTGCAGTAATCTGTGAACTCATTCCACTTCCGTCAGCATTTGCAGTGTGATAGATAAAAGGCTTTCCATCTTTACCAATTGATCCTGTTCTCTCTGCAAGATACTGATAATCTTCTTGTGCTTCATCCGTTGCACTTCCACCATCGCTAAAGCCTGTATCAACACCGATAACTTTTGCACCAATACCATTCATAACGGCAATAGCCTCATCTTGTCCTGGTCCATTTGGTTGCAAGTATTTACAAGCAGGCATCGGATCCATTGGGCCATTCATCTGGATACAGTGCATAAATCCTTCATCAGAAATTATAATAAAAATGGGCATAGATTTTGGTCTAAAACAGGCGCCGCCTTTTGAACCGAGTTGACCAGTACAATCTTGCGCTTCAATATTAACTGGTGCATCAGCAATCATCGCCTGATCACAACCACCAAAACCCGGGATACAAGTCTTCACAAGATTGTGAATCTCTTGACCACTTGCACCAGCGTAGAGAGCCAAGTCATGCATCTCATTGCCATCATCAGCTTTCATACCGTCAACAGCAGATTTAACCAGATCAGCATCTTGCGTAATCACCTGTCTCATTGTATAAGGATGCTCCCAACCAAGGGTCATCAGAGAGAAGGCAGCGTAGTTTGGATTGTCAGCATATTTATCAGCGATAGCCTGAATAATATCTGTTTTGATACCATTTTTAAGCTCGCTAATCTCTTCACTCATTGAACCAGAAATATCAACCACAATATTAACATCTATTGCCTCAATTGTCGTATCAAAATCAAGCTGGCGTTCAACCTCTTCACCAGTTTCATACGGAAGAACAACATAGAATATACCATCTGGAATTTTGTCCATAGGATCAAGTGGATCACTCCCGTAGACAACTTCAGCCATATCATCGCTGTTGTCACCATCGGTGTCTTTTAAGAGATGATTTGTTCCTAGTTCCTTCTCTTTTTTATCCGAAAGACCATCATTATCACTATCTTTATCAAGAAAGTCAGGTATTGCGTCAGTGTCTGTGTTGCGTGGATTTGTTGGATCATCTCCCGCTTCCTCTGTATCAGAGATACCATCGGCATCACTATCATCATCTAAGTAGTTGGGAACACCATCAGCATCTCTATCTTCACAAGTTTCAACTCCATTTGGAATACCATCTCCATCAGCATCTTCTTTTTGCCACGCGGGATCTTCACAGAAATCAGAGGTATCACCAGTGTCTGCTGTATCTGCAGTGTCGGCAGTGTCTGCGGTATCTGCCGTATCGGCAGTGTCTGCTGTGTCGGCAGTGTCTGCTGTGTCGGCTGTGTCGGCAGTGTCTGCTGTGTCGGCGGTATCAGCAGTGTCTGCTGTATCGCCTGTATCACCTGTTAAATCTTCTTCTTCACCACACGCAGGCATGACAACCAACGCCATCACAAACAGAACAGCCACAAACAACCAATTCAATCTCTTCATCGGAACTACCTCGTTATTGTTAAAAAACAAAAAAATCATAAATAGCGGGCACGGCACGCCGTGCCCCTACAATTATTCGGGCACTTCGATACGATTCCTGCGGAATCACTCAGTGACCTTCTTGTCGACTGATGAGGATGAGGGCAGACAAGGCGTTTAGCTGCGAACAAGCGAAGGAATACTTGCGTATTTCAAGCACCGTTCGACAGAGAAACAACGCTGTATGGCGTCATCCTCGACAGTCGATTACATGCCGTCGCCCGGAGGTACAATAACATGTACAAGGCGACCACTCAAAAATGAACCATTACCAAGTACGGTAACATTGGCATCAAAAATGCGCGGTTCATTTGTATTATTAATACAAAAGTCATTATGAAAACGAACATCAAATGTTACTTTTGTTCCCTGTGTTACACTCAAAAATGATGTTGCCGTCTGTCCTGAAATACCTGTTGGTGGAATTGCTTCAACTGTGGTTGAGCTTTTAACAAACTCTGCGGCACTTATACCATCACAATCTTGCTGAGACATTTTGCCCGTTGTTACATCCATATCAATCCACTTTGTAAGATTAATAACAGCTTCACCAATCTGTTCGGGCATTCCATTACCAACGGGATCACTTGTTTGATATATAAATGGATTTCCTGCGCTATCTAAAGAACCAGTTCGTTCAGCAAAAAACTGCATATCA
>JAGLDR010000131.1 GCA_023145475.1 bacterium | reverse complement strand
TATCAAAATCGTTTTTACTCAAATTATTTGAGTCATTTTACATGCAGAGATGGAATGACCGGATGCGTCCATTTGAGCTAGTCGAAGCAGATAAGCAGGCGCATAAAATGATTGCAGCGTGGATGATAACGCGGCTACACGACAAGCCAGTTTCTGAGATAGCGTTGATAGAGGCGCATCTGTTTGAGATGTTGCAGCGGATTGAGATTACAGATTTAAAGCCGCAGGTTTACTACCGAATCAAAGAGAATAAAGATGAATATCGTCGTCTAAATGAATGGATTATCAAGCGAATTGAGCCACTTCTTAAGCCTGTTGGACATGGTCTGTTTGAGCGATTTAGTGACTATTTTCTTAACGAAACGCCTTCCCTTGAAAAAGAGATAATTGGTGCTGCACACATCTTTGCATCACGGTGGGAATTTGGTCTGGTAAAACAGCTTAATGGCTATAACACCGACACAAAGAAGATTTCAGATCACCTCGATTCAGAGTGGGAAAAACAGCACTATTTGAAAGGTGTTTCACGCTTTATCTCAGAAGGGAAATATGTTGAATTTATGAATCTTTGTGGACAGTTACGATTCCAATATCGCTGGTCAAATCGTCACCGTTCACCGCGAACTTCGGTGCTTGGGCATATGCTTATGGTTGCCCAGTTTGGCTATCTTTTTTCACTTGACGCTGATGGGTGTGAAAAGCGAAAGGTTAATAACTATTTCACTGGTCTTTTTCACGATTTGCCTGAAGTGTTGACGCGAGATATTATATCGCCGGTAAAACGCTCTGTTGAGGGGATGGAGGAGTTGATTGCTCAGTATGAAGCAGAGCAGATGGAGATTGAGGTCTTTTCACTTTTACCCGATTCATGGAGAGAGGAGATAGCACTCTACACTAACAATGAATTTAGTGATTCAGTCATGAAGGGTGGCTCAAGAGTGGTTGTCAAACCAAATGAAATTAGTCAAAAATATAATCAAGATGTTTTTTCACCACGAGACGGTCGTTTAGTGCGAGCGGCAGACCACCTTTCCGCCTATATTGAAGCACACGAAGCGGTGAGGAATGGCAGTGGCTCGCCAGATATTAAAGAGGCTCTGATTCATCTTTCAGAAGAGTATAGAGGGAAGGCGATGTGTGGCGTGAGTATTGGCCAAGTTTTTGAAGACTTTAGGTCGTAAAAGCGTTATGCAATCAAAAGAAGAAGAATTTTCCACTCTTTTTCAATCTTGTTAAGCGTTTTTTGAAGTTGTTTTTTTGTCCCTGCTTCTGCGGCTTGTTCCATCTCTTTTGCTAATGCTGCAAGGTGGTTAAAAGCAATGTTTGCTGAAGAGCCTTTAATATTGTGTGCCGTATCGCTTATCAGCTTTCGATCATCTTCTGTGACTGCCTTTTTGAGGAGGGATAGCATATCGGGAACAGTAGATTTCACTAGTTCGATTATTTCATTAAAGAATTGCTCGTCATAATTAATTTTCTCTAAAAAAGACTTTTTGTTAAAGTGTGCAGCATCATCTATCTCTTCTTCTTTTGTCTCTTCAATTCTAGAGAGAAGAAAGGTGTTTAATATCTCAGTCAATTCGTTTTTTGCTATTGGTTTTTGTAAAAACCCATTCATTCCAGCGTCAAAACATTGTTGTTTTTTGTCGTCTAAAACCCCGGCAGTAACTGCAATAATGGGGAGAGATTTTTCAAATTCTCGAATATGGGTAGTTGCAACAATTCCGTCCATTATTGGCATTTGAATGTCCATTAAAATCATATCAGGGATTACCATTTTGATTTTTGCAAGTGTGTCTGCACCATCAAATGCCTCAATAATTGTAACATTTGGAAGAAGCTGTTTGAGGAGAATTTTTATCAGCATCATATTAAGCTCATTATCTTCTGCGACAAGAATAGTTGCATCATGGGCGTAGATGGGCGATTCTTCGTACACTTCTGCCTTAAGAGAGGAGTCATCCTCATCGTCAATAGTAGAGATGAAGGTGTCAGAATGGATATTTGATAAGTATTCAAAGAGCTCTCTAGATTTCACCGGTTTAACAAGCTTGAATCGTATGCCAAGTTGCTTGCAGTCGTGGTGTAGTCCTGGTGTTTCTGATGAGGAGTGTAGCAAAATTATTGGTTGCTCTTCGAGTGGGATATTCATCGCTTTTCTCAGCTGTTTTATCGTCTCGAGGCCATCCATTTCTGGCATATGAAAATCAACAATTATTACATCGAATGGGTTTGCTGTTTTAATTGTTTCAAGTGCAGATTGGCCACTTTCACATCCCGTATATTCAACACCCCACTGAATCAACATATGTTCTAGAATCATACGGTTATTTGCATTGTCGTCTATCACCAATACCCGTTTAATATGGGCGAGAGTTGTTGTATCGAGAGCGTCTCCATGTTCGTATGTTGTTTTGATTTCAAAAGAGAAGGTTGAACCACTGTTTTCCTGACTCTTGACGGTGATTGCGCCACCCATCTTTTTAACAATTAACTCAGAAATAACGAGGCCGAGGCCACTTCCGCCATATTTTCTTGTTGTCGAACTGTCAGCCTGAGAAAATGCATTAAATAATTTTTTCTGTTGTTGTGCACTGATTCCAATTCCTGTATCACAAATCGCAAAGAGAAATTTCCCCTCGGTCGCATTGATTTGAGAAAAGCTCACTTGCAACTCGACTTCGCCTTTTGGTGTAAATTTGATTGCATTTCCAAGCAGATTGGCAAGCACCTGTTTTAATCGCAGTGGATCAAGAGAGACAAAGCGAGGGACAGAGCTATCTACATTAAGGAGCAACTCTAAATTTTTCTTTGCTGCTTGAAATTTAATGATGTCCATACTCTCTTCCAGCAGGTCAATAATATCAACCTTGATAATTTCTAAATCGAGACGATTGGCCTCTATTTTTGAGAAGTCGAGAATATCATTGATAATTCCAAGCAGTGTGTGTGCTGATGAGTTTGTGTTTTCTAGATACTGTTTTTGAAGTTCTGAGAGTGGCGTATTCTTTAGCAAGTCGGTAAATCCGATGATGCCATTGAGTGGCGTTCGAATTTCATGACTCATATTTGCAAGAAACTCACTCTTTGCCTTGCTTGCCGCAAGTGCCTTCTCTTTTTCAATAACGAGTCGCTTTTCCATCTGTTTTCGTTCAGTAATATCTGAGAATATTCCTTCAATCCCGGCAATATTTCCGTGGCTATCAAAATAGAAGTTGCTGTTTGTAAGTGCAGGGATAATATCGCCTTTTCTGTTTTTAAGATCCATTTCATAGTTGCGAATTCTTCCACCATTTTCTTTCAGTGCTTTGAGAAAATCTGCTCTTTTTGTTGGATCTGCATAGAATTTTTCCGCAACATCAAGTCCAATGACTTCATCTACTGATGTAGCTCCAAACATCTCAGCAGCAGAGGGGCTTGCAAGAATCATCTTTCCTGCAAGGTCGGTTCGGTAGTATCCATCGACCATGTTTTCTATAATTGAACGATATTTTCTTTCACTTTCTTGAAGCTCTAATTCGGCCTTTTTTCTTTCAGAAACATCTCTAATTGTTGCTTGTAAAAACTCTTTGCCGTCAATTATTATTTTGCTTAACAAAACTGTTGCAGGGAAGGGTGTACCATCAATTGTTTGGTGTTCCCACTCAAAGAAATTTTTGTCCTTCTCCATTGCACTTGCTATCATCTGTTGTGCTTTTGTTGCTGATAATGTTCCATCTGGTTGATATTCTGGAGAGAGAGAGACAGGACTGTATTCACCCGCTTCAAGAGCTTCAGAAATATGAAACATCTTAAGAAATGTACGATTCCAGTCAGTAAAATACCATTTTGGTGGTTCAAGCACGATAATGGCATCTTGTGAAGATTCAAATAAGACGCTATATTTTTGTTCGCGCGTTTTAAGGGATTCCCTCTCTTTTTGAGTGGCTGATTTGCTCATTGAATAGCTCCTTCCGTCTTCAAAACAGTCCAAATATATTGCTTAAAGATAGTAGCGTGTTTGAATTTTCTTGTCAATGAAATCAATTCCAAAGATAGACTTGCAAACCTGCAGAGAAGGTGAAATAGAAATATCCGTCATTCAAAAATGAATATCCAGCGCCTGGCATAATCGAGATGACTACCAAGTCGTGTGGGTGAACATAGGCTCCAACACGAAGATCAAGCAGAAGATCTGTGCTCATTTTTGGCTCCCATGAAACGGTGCCTCTTAAATGTGCCGCAAAGCCACTTATTTTTGGACCAGCAGTGATAGAGGCCTCTAAAAAACCACCAAAAAACATTGAAGTAACTTGGTGGTCAAGAAGAAAGAAGATGTTGGTTCGTATAACGCCAGCAGCCTTTGGAGCATCAAGCCATTGAAAATCGATTCCTGCAACAAGTCCTGGATGTACCTTTCCATCAAATCCAAATCCAAAATCAAATGCAATATAGTCGTGAACGGGGGCGTTATAGGTAAATTCACTCCATTTCATGCCAATTTCTGTAATCATATAGGGCACTTTTTGATTGCCAATGCGTCCGTTCATTCGAGCGAAGAGGGGGGTAAAGGCAAGAACAATAGCGGCTATGATGATTAGCTTTTTCAACCAGTTACCTCAGTTATTAGCATTTCAACAATGCTGTCAGCCTCGGTGGCTTGTGATAGTGTTGTTG
Source organism: bacterium (assembly GCA_023145475.1). GTDB lineage: Bacteria > UBP6 > UBA1177 > UBA1177 > JAGLDR01 > JAGLDR01. The sequence goes on along the minus strand of JAGLDR010000131.1, from coordinate 1,625 downwards.
TGATTTCAAGGAGAATATGATTGGCATCTCTTTTAATAGTTGATGCTGTCGCAAGATTATCGTACGCTTCAAGCAACCTGATGAAGTGAAGATTGCAATCAATAGGCAGTGTAATGCGGCGTTTCCAACTCATATTGAGACTCGTCGTAAAATGGTATATGGAGGCAAATCGATAGGTAGTTTGACAATTTTAGAGTGTGAAACAGCTTCGAGTTCTTCTCCATCTTCTAAAACAAGTGGATTTGGGAGGGTCATCGTTGAGATTTTCCCACCAATTGAGAGTATTTCTACCTCCTCTCCTGCAAACGATTTGTTGCGAATCTCCATTCGGGAGCCAGGGGTTCCATCATTTTCCATAATATTGCCGAGAAATTCTGCTGCTGCAGGTTTTGTTGATGTGTCCCACAGATAGTCTTCTGGTTTTATTTCACCTTTCATAAATCCTTGTGAATATCCGCGACTATTTATCCGCGAAAGCAATTTTAACCCCTCTTCTTCAGAGACAAATTCTCCGTCAAGAACTCGTCTATAGAGTGAAAGCACTGTTGCAAGATAGTGAATAGATTTCATACGACCTTCAATTTTAAAAGATGAGACACCGGCATCTCGAAGACGCTCAACAAAGGGAAAGAGTGCCAAATCTTTGGAGTTAAAGATATAGAGTCCTCGTTCATCTTCTTGGACAGGAAAGTACTCTCCTGGTCGTTTCTCCTCCTCTACCTGATAATTCCATCGGCAGGGGTGCGTACATTCACCTCGGTTTCCTCTTCGTCCTGTCATCCAATCACTCATAGCACAACGCCCTGAATAGGAAAAGCAGACAGAGCCATGGATAAAAACCTCTGTTTCTACCGAGTTTTTCAAATCTTTTTGTATCTGGACAATTTGGTCTGCACTTAATTCGCGAGCAAGATTGACCCGTTTTGCACCCATATCTCGCCACGCAGCAGCAGCGTATGCTGAGATGCTGTTTGCCTGTGTTGAGATGTGTAAAGGAACAGTAATTCCCGCCTGTTTGAGAGCATGGAAGACACCTAAATCAGCAACAATAAGAGCGTCAATATTAATCTCTTGAAGCTGAAACGCAAGCTCAATCAACTCTTTGTATTCTCTATCAAAAGGGTAAATGTTCAGTGTTGCAAAACCTCGTTTCTTTCGCTCGTGAAGATAGCGTAATGCCTCTTCGGCCTCTTCAAGAGAGAAGTTTCCTGCAAAAGAGCGAAGAGAAAAACTTTTTAGCCCAAAATAGACCGCATCGGCACCCCAAGCAACTGCCCATTTTAACTTTTCTAGTGTTCCTGCCGGAGCAAGTAGTTCAGCCATTCAATACGCCTCCAAAATGACGCTTAATAAGTGATGAAAAGGTAGTATATACAGGAAAAAAGTCAAGGAAACCAAAATAAATCACTTGACTTTTTAGGTGATTTCGTGTATAACGCATACGCTATGTGATAGTTTTTTTAATATAGTTTGGAGGTTTACTCGATGAAGAAGTTAATTTTAATGGCAGTTTTTCTGTCTGCGATGCTGTTTGCCGTCTCTTGTGGCGATACAGTGAAAAAGGACACAGGCAATACCAGCTCTGACAGTGATAATGCTGATACGGGCGATGTTGCAATGGATGA
>JAGLDR010000130.1 GCA_023145475.1 bacterium | reverse complement strand
GACACCGTTCCAGACGAGTGTATTACCTGTGCTACAAGCAACAGAAAATGTGAAGAAAATGGTGGTGCTTGGATTTGTACAGCCTGTATGGATGCCTACTACGAAGATGACCATGTCTGTAAACCAAAAAACAGTGTTGGTGCCGTGTGTGATGACGCTACATTCACTGGTGCTGACTGTCTGAGTGGAAATTGTGTTGACGGTGTTTGTTGTGACAGCGACTGTACTGGACTCTGTTCAGCGTGCAATATTGCTGCTCTTGAAGGAACCTGTTCACCAATTCCGGCTGACACCGATCCTGCTGATGAGTGTGCTCCTGCTGGCGCTTCAACATGTGGAACAACTGGAATGTGTGACGGTGCTGGTGCGTGTGCTCTTTATGATGCGACTACTGTTTGTAAAGATGCCAACTGTACCGATGCCACACACTCAGAAGAGGCTGCATTTTGTGATGGCGACGGTGCATGTGATGATGGTGCATTGAACATTGCTAACTGTTCACCAAATGCTTGTGACAACGCAACAGGAACTTGTATCGCTGGCTCTTGTGGTGACAATGATGACTGCGACGCAAACTATTTCTGTAATCTTGCTGGTGACTGTCAGCTAGACCTTGGTCTTGGTCAAAAATGTACTGGACTTGGCAATGATGCATGTGTTACCGGTGATTGTACGGAAGATAACTTTCCTGAAACACCTGTTGATTCATACTGTGTTCCAAACACACCAGCACACTGTGCGTATCAAGGCTCATGGTTTACTTCTGGCGCAAAAATCTGTTATGATACTATTGGTTACAAACAGTGTAGCCCGGATCTCTGGAGCTTTGCTTTTAGTTGTCCACAAAATTCAGATAAATCTGCTTGTACAGCATCTGGCTGGGATGCCACTTCAGGATATATTCCAATACAACAAGTCTGTAATGATGGCAACTGTGTCACCTCAACATCTTGTACCGCCTGTAGAATCACAAGAATAGTTGGTCTTAATGAGAGAGTTACCAGTTATTTTCACTTTAACACATCTACAAAAGAGTGTTATACAACATGCACCACTGGCGGAACACCACCATCTGTTCATCATGAATATTGCTCACAGAGCACAAAACTCAACTTTTACTGCTCTTATAATGATCGTGCGTATGGCCGTGATTATAATGGACTGTGTGTTCCACAAAAAGAAGTTGGTAAAGAGTGTGAAAACAATTATGAATGTCAAACAGGCAACTGTTCCGGAAAGATAAAAAAATACTGTGGAAAATAGATTCGACACACTATTTTATACTCTATAATTCATAACTTTTCTTAATTCACTTATTCTTTACTTCTAAAACATATACTTTATAATTACTTAACTAATATTCTGCGTATATTTCCAGGAGGAAAGTTCGATGAGAAAAGTTCTTTTGCCGATTCTATTAATTATGGCGATGTTATTTGTTGTCTCTTGTAAAGACAAGCTCCCTTCGCCAGGCAGCGATGATGATGTCACCGTTGATGAAGAGAGCGATGAAAGTGTTGATGAGACGCTTGACCAAGATGAAGGTGATACAGGAGACTCTGTTGCCGATGAAGACACGGGAAACACAGGAAATTCTGCCGCCGACGAAGATGAAGGTGACACCGCTAACTCTGCTCCAGATGAGGACGAAGGTGACACAAGTGATTCAACTTTCGATATGGATATTTCCGATACTGGCGACATAGAAATTGACGCTGATATTGCAGATACAGGCGCAGCCGACATAGACATCTCTGATACCGGTGACTTTGAGATTGACGCTGACATCTCAGACACGGGAATCGTTGATATGGATATCTCTGACACCGGAGATTTTGAAATTGACGCTGACATCGCTAATACAGGAGTTGTTGATATTGATATTTCAGATACTGGAGATTCCGTGACTGACTTCGATATTTCTGATACTGGAGATTCTGTGCCAGACCTTGATATTTCTGACACCGGAAATTCTGCCATTGATTTCGATATTTCTGATACCGGCGACTCTGCACCGGACTTGGATATCCCTACTTACTTTTGTGGTGACGGAAATTGCGATGGACCAGCTGAGCATATATACAATTGCGCAGATGATTGTGTTGAATGTGGTGATGGAAGATGCGATGCTCCCATAGAGGATAAATATAATTGCGCAGATGATTGTGTTGAATGTGGCGATGGAAGATGTGATGAACCTATAGAAAATTCGAGCAACTGTTCTACTGATTGTTACTGTGGAGATGGACTCTGTGATATGGGTGAAAGCATGAGTGGCACCTGTTCTGCCGATTGTGGCGACCCTTGTGGCAACGGGAGATGTGATCCAGGAGAAACGATGACATGCCCTGAAGATTGTCCTTAAGTTTCCTTTTCCAGAAACTTTTTCGATTTCCTTATTCTTTGCAATAAAGATATCTTGTTTACGGACAATTGCACCTTTCCAACTTGTTAAAGCCATCCGAGGCAGTTGTTAAGTAATTCTTTACAACTGAATTCTCCTCTAACTCCTTTTCTTTCAGTATGTTATCTATATGTTGACCTATATTTTGTTTGGAGGTGTCAAAAAGTTCTGCAAGCTGATTTTGGTTCATCCACATCATCCCATCTTTGGCATAGAGAGCGACTGATGCTTTTCCGTCACTTGTGTTGTAGATTATGATGTTGGGAGTGTCTGTGCTCATCTACTTTTCTCCTGTTTTTCCATGCTCAATCTTTTGATTTTCAGAATTAGATGACAAATTTTTTGCATTCTTTTTCGTTACAATTGATTTTCCAGTCTGTTTTTCAATTTCCAATCGTGCTTTTTTTGCAGCCGTACCGCCTTTTTGAGCAATATCTTTGTTTTCTTCAAGCCCTTCTGGTTTCTTCTCTTTTGAAATTTCAGTGGTCGAGGCTTCAGCAAGCATATTTAGAACTAGCTCCAAATTGCTCATATTATCACGCAAGTTCTCTTTTTTAAGATTTTTTAGTTTCTTATATTCTTTTATGCTTTTACCTGACCACGCCTCTGTTATTTCGTTGGTTAAAATAGCATATTCAAGACCTTGTTTCATTCCTCGCTCTTGCCATTCATCAGTTAACTCTTTTCTCACTTCAATACTTTTCAATCGCTGATTTATCCACTCTTTTGAATAGCCCTTTTTGAGATATGTTTCCATAGCACGATCAAACGCAAGTTCAGGATTCTCGTTTTCTTCTATTCTATCTGAGCCAACTTGTGCTAGCCACATCTTAAAAGGCTCAGCCTTTGGCGACGGGATAGATTGAATAAGTCTCAAAAGCTGCTCCGTGTCTGCCACATCCGTTGCACGCATTTTTCCGTCGGTAGCTTTCATTTTCAACTGGTGACAATTTGTCACCGTTTCATTTCCCTCATTCTTCAGGCGTTCTTTCAGCTTGTTCCAATATTTACGAGCTTTTTGGAAATCTCCTTGCTCTGTCAGAATTGCTACAACGTCAATGATAGAAAAATACCATTTCTCCTCTTCTTCATTCCAGTGTGTTCTGACGATTTCTTTCTGAAATAGTTGTATGTCGTTAGACTTTTGAGTGCTCATTTTATTGTTTTCCTATTTTCTTCATGCTCAATCTCCCTTTCTATATCCAACTAATAATAGAGGATTTCCCCGTTCTTTTCAATCTTTTAAAAGAATTTCCGAACCTTCTTGATTTGATTGAGTGCGTGCGCTGGATTATTCCACAAAATCAGGCTCGCTCCCGCTCCCGCTGACACCAAAATAACCACTTTGAGAATAAAGAGGTGAAATGTTGGTAACACTTGGTCTTTATTAATGAAAACAGCAAGTAAGATTGCTAAGATGAAGAGCGCTGAATAGCGAAAATAGTGCCACTTTATTTTGCTCATTGGGTGGGCGATAATAGCGACAACAACGGTTGTTATAACTTGCGAAAGCATCGTTGCAATTGCCGCTCCAACAAGCCCCCACCAGCGGATGAAAAACCAGTTAAACACCACATTCATAACCATGCCCGTTGCAGAGCCAATAACAACAAATTTTGTCGCTTTTTTATGATAGAAAAGGGTGTTAACAAAGAGAAAATAGATGCCTCGTGAAGCAAAAGAGAAGGCGATAAAGGGGATGACAACAAAGCCAGCGGTGTACTCTTTTGTGGTTAGAATTGTGACTATCTCTTTGGCAAAAAAGCTCATAACAAGGGATATCATCACATAAAAATAGATAAGGAGAGAGCCAAGCTCTTCAAGTTCATCAAGCTCCTCTCTGTTTCCTGATTTCATTGCACTCATAAATGGTGGAATAAACGCGCGGTTTGCAGCCATCGCAACAATTGCGGTGAGTGAGCCAATCTGAAATCCTATGTTATAAATGCCTGCCGATGCGGTGTTAATCATACTATTCAGAAAGAGTTTATCAGTGATATGCTTCACCTGTGTGACTAGCGTATGGGGAAGCAGAGGGAGAGAGTAGGAGAGTGCCTCTTTCAGATAACTAACTTTGAAGGTAATCGAAATTGTCGGTCTTATAAGAAAGAGAGATAAAATAGCATATAAAACGGTGGTAACAGCCGTTGCTATGAGTGGTCCCTCTGCCTGCATTCCTGCGCCAACAACCAGCGTAATGGCAATTCCAGCGCGAATGACAAAGTTGCTTATTGTAACCCATGCAAACCGTTTTGATTGCTCTTCAACCTGCACTGCACTCAGGAAAAGGTCATATATTGGGAAGAAGATAGCGCCAGCGACACCAATCGCCATATAGGGCCAGAAGGGAACATCTCCAAGGAGTGGTGCAAAAACATATGAGCCAAAAAGAAGAAGCAAACCACCAACAAAAAGAGAGACAAGAGAGACGAATATGAGCAGGGTTCCTCTAAATTCTTTTAGTTTTTCGCTATCTTTATATTCAAAATGAAACCTTGTGATTGCGCCACTAAATGAGAGGTTTAGAACCATTCCAAGAGTCATCGAAAGAGCGGTGACAACTGCAATGATACCATACGATTCAGGTGTCAAATAGCGAGTGTAGAGTGGCAAAAGCAAAAAGGCAAAAAAGCGTTGAAGAAGATTTGCCCCAGCGTAGATAGTTGAGTTTTTGGCAACGCGGCCGCTAATTGACATTACATAAGCCCCATATTCTTGGCCGTTTCAACCACTTCTGGTTGTTTTGGACTGAGTTCTAGCATCTGCCTGATTGCTCTTTTTGCGCGCTCCATATCCTTCTGCCTGATTGCATCTCTTAGCACTAGAAAACCAACATGAGGAAAGATAATGCCGCTCTTGTCAACAGTGATATATTCTTCAGTATTTGTGATGAAATAGTTGTGTAGTTTTCCGTCTTTGTTCATCTTTTTATCATAGAATGAATAGGAGATTTGCTGAAATTCGCCATCGCTCTTTTTCAGTTCAAAATCCATCACTTTATAGATAAAACAATACTTTTGGAACTGCTCCATGGTTATATGCTTTCTCGTCTTTTCACTTAATAAAAGCCATGCAGAGTCTGTGTCACCTGCTTGTCGTAAGACAAAGAAATTGCGGATAATAAGATTCTCATGTGAAACTTTCTTTGGCTCTGTTTTTTCTGAGCAAGAAGAGGCGAGAAACATAATGAGAAGCAAAAGAAAGAGTCGTTTCATATCAACTCCACTGTTGCAGGATATTTTGTGTGCTACTTGCGCCAATCCTATCTGCACCAGCTTCTACCATCTTTTGCAGTGCTTCACCATCACGAATACCACCGGCAGCTTTTACACCCAACCGATTTCCCGCAATCATACGGAGGATTCGCACATCTTCAACCGTTGCTTTTCCGTTGACCCCAGTAGAAGTTTTGAGCATATCTGCGCCCGCAAATCGTGCAAGCAGTGCTGCATCAATCTTTTCACTGTCGGTCAGAGCCGACATTTCCAGAATAACTTTTTGATAACCACCCTCTTTGACTGACGCAACTATCAACTCAAATGTTTTGAGAATATTACCACTTTTGAGCAGGCCAACAGAGATGACTTGATCAATTTCATCTGCGCCAGCTTTCAATGCTGATGCTGTTTCAGACGCTCGCGATTCTGCTGTTGACGCGCCAAGAGGGAAATCGATGACAGATGCAATTCTAAATGATGCTCCAAGGTCGAAGCGAATGCGCTTTGCAGACGAAACCCACAGAGGATTAACACAGATAGCAACAGTTTTTTGCTCGGTAGCCTCTCTGCACAACTTTTCTATACCATCGATATCAGCATCAAAACTGAGTAGTGTGTGATCTATCATATTCGCAACAACAGCTCTATTTAACACTGGTGGTTGCCACTCACTTTTCAAATCCTGCTGTAACTCCTCTATTTTTTCTTTTGGAAGGTGCAACAACTTTGCAAGCTCCTCGGCTCTTTTCATAATACGATTTTTCATACGCTACTCCTCCATCTGAGATAGTGCCTGTCTGCATTATAATACTTAATGAGTCGATTGCAAAATAGCAAACAGACAATTTCTTTACTTCGTGCAATGAGAACTCTACAATCATCGTAGAGAGTGGCTTATTAACAAAACAACAGGTGGAGACAATGCAAACAATTCTTATCATCATCAACGACGCACCGTACGGAACAGAAAAGGCATACAATGCTCTCAGAATGGCGATTACACTGCTGAAAGAGCATGGTGAAACAGTCAAAGTGAATATCTTTCTTCTTGCTGACGCGGTGACTGCTGGACTTCCAAATCAGAAGACACCAAACGGATACTACAACATCGAGAGAATGTTAAAAAGTGTCATAAAAAAGGGAGCAGAGGTGAAAAGTTGTGGTGGATGCTCCGAAGCACGCGGTATTGACTCGATAGCGTTTATTGAAGGAATAAAACTGAGCAACATGAAAGAGTTTGCACAGTGGACGGTGGAGTGCGATAAAGTTTTGACTTTTTAAGACAGAATATTCTTTTCAATAATTCTAAATATCTAAATAAGTTTTTACATTTTTCGTTGGAAGGCGTTTAATGGTATGAGGCGTTCGAGGAGGATACGATGCTTGGCTTTAACCGACTAGACAAAGAGTTTGAACACTTTTTTTGGGAGTATAAAGGGATGGTTGCTGCAACTGCTTTGAAATATACGAAAAACCAAGCGTTAGCTGACGACCTTATCCAAGATGTTTTTCTCAAGATTTATATGAATTTTTCAAAAATCGTAAAATTAGAAAATCCAAAATCGTATATCTATCGTATCGCAGTTAACGCCATTAATGACTACTTCAGGAAAAATAGTGCGCGTATTCAAGAGATTAGCATCACCGACAATCTTCGAGCTGAATTGATTGGAAACAGCGACAATACAGAGCGAGAGTATGATAGAGAGGCGTTGCATAGTTTGCTTGCACAACTGATTACAAAGATGCCAAGAAAGAGAAGCAGTGTCATGGCTTTGCGGATGATTGAAGAGCTTTCATTCAATGAAATAGCAGAGAGTTTGAATATGTCAGATGCATCAGCACGCAACCACTACGCACATGGAGTAAAAGAGTTGAAGACTCTGTTGCAGGGAGGAGTATTATGAGTGATAAACAAAAATGGGAATCAATACTTTCATCAGTTATTGAAGAGGGACAGAGAAAAAAACGACAGCGAGTGATTGTTGCTCTTTCTAGCGTTGCAACTCTCTTTTTACTTGTCTTCTCTATTATGCTTTATCAACCGACGGAAAACGATAACACCATCGATCAACAGCGCATTGCTATCAATGATCCGGAGCTTGATATGGAGATGGCGTTGATGGAACAGGGAATTATCGTTGACGATATAGGAATAATTTATTAATTACAGAGGGAGATTTGTTATGAAAAAAGTAACTTTATTTATTATGGTGCTGCTTACAGCATCACTGCTTGTTGCCCAAGGTGCGGGACGAGGTCAAGGTCAAGGGAAAGGTGGAAAGAAAATGAAAGGTCGACAGAATCACGGTATGCAGATGATTTTGAACGACAGACTTCTTGAAGATGCTGGAGTTTCAGAGAAGATGAGGGCGGATATCAGAAAGAAAAAGCATGAAGTGAAACAAAAGATTGGTAACTTCCACTTCAAGATTAAAGAGTTGCGTGTCTCTTCAAGGAAAGAGATGAAAAAAGATCGTCCAAACATCAAACTTTTGAGAAGCAACGCACAGAAGACAGCGGAATTGCAAAAGAAGGCAATGTTATTGATGTCAAATTTTAGAATTGATGTTTTGACAAAATTGACACCAGAGCAACGCAAGAAGATTGTTGAAAGAATGAAAGAGAGACGCAATCAGCTTATGCATCGTATGGGTAATGGGAATAGGTAATCTAAAGAACTAAAAGAGTACATCCTGAGTTCATCTTTTTTGATGGTATAATTTCATCAGCATCAGCATCATCAGATTCAGTATCAGTTAATTCATCTTCATCTGTGGCACTGTTTCCTGTGTCAGCTGTATCAGCTGTATCACCTGTATCACCGGTATCACCTGTATCGGCGGTGTCACCTGTATCGGCAGTGTCTGCAGAATCTCCAGAGTCGCCTGTATTGGCTATATCATCAATATCTTCGTCTGGTGTTTCGTCTGCAGCAATTTCGTCTTCATCTGCAATTTCGTCTTCGTCTTCCAGAATTTCATCTTCATCTGCAACAACATCATCATCCACTACGCTTTCATCAACAGCAACATCAGTGTCGACAATATTATCTTCATCAATGACTATATCTTCGTCAGCAATCACATCTATATCAAAAATGGCATCATCGTCTGTCACGGTATCTGCATCCGGTGTCTCGCTATCTTGCTCTGTTATAGTCAAAGTGTATGCACCACCACCTGAAATTGTTTCAAGTACGAGTGTCACTGTCTCATCCGTTGTTGCATCAAAAACAATTGATTCGATGCCTGTTGTTGTCTCATTTGTTGCCTCTATACACGCTTCATCATTATCACAGTCCGCAACTATTGCAAGTGCTGTATCATAATCGGCTTCAACGGTAATTGTATACTCTTTGCCAGTTGAAACGGTAAGAGCGTATATGACATCGCTTCCAGAAGCTACAATCGCCTCGCAATCTGTTCCGTATGTTGCAATATGGTCTGGGCGACCACCAATGTTGTCTGTATGAATAAATGTAAATGTTGTAACTGCAATTGGATTGCCACAATGCCCAGTTGTTTCGGGACCATCTTCACAGGATCCTGACTGGCAGGTAGACTCTGTCCACGAATGTCCATCGCCAACACACGCTGTTCCAGGATCATAGTATTGATCTGCAGGACAGAATGCTGTTGTGCCAGTGCATGATTCCAAAATATCACACTCTCCTTCTGACAGACGACACTCTGTTCCAGCCACTGCAAAAGCGTCAACAGGACAGCTGTTTGTTCCGTCACAATTTTCTGCGACATCGCAATCACTAAAGACACTTATGGCACGGCACTCAGTTCCACTTGCTACAACGCTATCAGCAGGACAAACAGGATTAATTCCATTACAATT
>JAGLDR010000013.1 GCA_023145475.1 bacterium | reverse complement strand
TCTTCTTCTCATCTGTCTTCTTCTCTTCTTTCTTAGGTGCAGCTGGAGCAACAGTAGGTTCAGCGGCAACAATAGAGAACGTAAAAGCAATCAGTAACACGGTAAGTAAACTTCTCATCCTAATCCCCCTTGAGGAAAATTAACATCAAACACGAAAATTATCTAAACGATATAGTAATTAAAAAAGAAATTCAATTTTTTATAGATATTTATTTCAATGCGTCCCATCTTGTACCGATAGAATGATGGACAGTCAATGCTGTTTTCAATGATGGTGCTGCCTGTGAAAGGAGTGAAATCACCAGTTGTGAAACTCTTTCGACCTCATCTAATGGTGCTTCAATAATCAGCTCATCATGAACTTGCAGAAGAATTCGTGCTTTAAGATTCTGCGCAAGAAGGCTTTTATAAATAGCAACTGTCCCTGTTTTTATGATATCTGCAGCTGAGCCTTGAATTATGGTGTTAACTGCTATTCTCTCACCCTGTTTCTTCTTGTTTTTATTGGTTAATTTTAGCTCAGGAACATATCGTCTGCGTCCGAGCATTGTCTCAACAAACCCACTCTCTTCAGCCTTTTTAACCGTCTCATCGATAAAAGTTTTCACCTCTTTATAGAAGGAAAAATAGTTTTCAATATACTGTTTTGCAAAGGCAACAGAAACGCCGGTATCTTTAGAAAGCTTAAATGCTTGCATTCCATATATAATACCAAAGTTAACTGCTTTTGCGTGACTTCGCATCGTATCATCTACAAATTCTGGAAAAGTTCCAAAAATTGCGGAGGCAGTTTTACGATGGATATCTTCTCCATTTTCAAAAGCGTTGAGAAGCTCTCTATCACCTGACAGAGCGGCAAGGACGCGAAGCTCAATTTGTGAATAGTCAAAACTAAGCAAGGTATATCCATCTTTTGCCATAAAAAGAGAGCGAATCTCTTTGCCGACATCTGTTCGTACAGGTATATTTTGCAAATTAGGGTCTCGGCTTGAAAGTCGCCCTGTTGCAGCGTGTGTCAAATGAAAGGTCGTATGCAATCTATCATCTTCACCTGTTTTTTCTTTGATTGGCTCAAGATAGGTATTAAGCAGTTTGGTATACTCTCGATACGAAACAATCAGCTCTGGCAATGGATCATCCGACATCTCGGCAAGTGTTTCGAGTGTTTGATGGTCTGTAGATGGCCCTGTTTTTCTCTTTTTAATAATAGGAAGTCCCATCTTTTCAAACAAAATATGTGCGAGCTGCTTTGGAGAATTGATATTAAACTCTTCTCCTACTGTGCGGTATATCTCTTTTTCAAGCTGTTCTATCTGTTTTTTATATGATGTAAGAAGGATATTTAACCGAGGAGTATCAATCAAGATGCCCTCTTGCTCCATCGCTCGAATTGCTTCGACATGAGGCATCTCAACATCAGTAAGCAGATGCATCTGCTGATCAGTAAGGGTAAGTGAGCGGTGAATATCATGATAGAGAGCGAGCACTGCTCCCTGCTCACCTTCGGACGGAGTACTCTCCCACCCTGCAAGAAAAGTAGCCTGCTTCAAGGTATAATTATGCTCTCCACTATTTTGTGTAAAGGAGGCAATTTGCAAATCACGAAGAAAAATATGAGGGGGAAATGGAGCATTAAGCAGTGATTTAACATCAAAAGACCATATTTCGCTCCCTTTTGGAATCATCTGAGTTGTCATCTCTTGATAGATGCCCTCACTGCCAACAATCCATGTGCCATCTTGCCTTATAATTGCAAACAGAGGCGCGGCTTTCTCAAACGAGAGAGTCCCTGCGATAAACGGCTCGCTTTTCTTTATCCCTGTTTCACCCTCTTGCTCGGTATGTTCAGCAAGAGCGACATCATCAGAAACCAAATCAGCAATAAATTTGCGGAAGCCTAAAGGGTGGGCAAATTGATAAAACAGCGACTGATTAACACCATTCCACTGTTGTGGGGCAATATCAACCTCTGGATATGCCAACGAGACAAGAAAGAGACTCATATCTAAAAGCTCTCGTTGGGTTTTGAATGTCTCTTTCTGCTTTGGTTTTAGTTGATCAATATTTTGATATATACCTTCAATATTGTCATAGGCATTTAGTAGCTTTGCAGCTGTTTTAATACCAATTCCAGGCAATCCAGGAATGTTATCTGAGGCATCGCCCATCAGTGCTAACAACTCTTTAACCTGCTGAGGCTCAACACCAAGCTTCTCTTTTACCTCTGCTGGTCCAAGAATACGATTCTTAAAAGTATCGTACAGTGTTACCTTGTCATTTGCTAACTGCATTAAATCTTTATCAGTGCTGACAATCACAATTTTTCTGTCACTATGCTCTTTACAAAGTGATGCAATAATATCATCCGCTTCAAACCCTGGTTTTCGAATTGAGGGAACATCCAGTGCTGTCAACATCGGCTCAATCAGAGGAAATTGCTCTCGCAATTCTGGATCAATCTCTTTACGATTTGCCTTGTATTTTGGGTACTCTTTTTTTCGGAAAGTATTTCTACCACTGTCAAGAGCAGCAACAATATCACACTCTTTAAAGCGGTGTGTCAATTTAAGAAACGAAGCAATAAAACCATATATAGCATTAACTTGCCGGCCATCAGCCGCTACAAATGGTGGAACAGCATGATAGGCTCTAAAAATATAAGAACTAACATCGATAATAAGGAGAGGTCGCATTGTATGCTCCTTTTATTTTTTTACATCATTATAGAAGGACGCGCCCATAGATAGCAATTGGAAAGTTGGAAGAAGTTGGCGAACAACTCTATTATAGCTCTCAAGCGGTGTAGCCGAGAGAAAAACTCTATCGCCAGGCATAAGAATCATATTGGCAACCTTCCCTTTAAAGAGATCTTTAAAGCGACATTTCGCCATCAGCGTCTTTCCGCCATAGGCTCTCACAATATAGATAAAACCACTTGCAGTCTCCGCATTCTTTCCACCAGCGTCACTTAACAAATCAATTAATGAATAGGTATCAGACTGAATTTCATATGCTCCGGGTCTTTTTACCTCGCCAAGAATATAGGCTCTCGCTGCGGCAGGCGGTGGCACATAAAAAGTATCTCCATTTTGTAAAAAGAGATCTTTATAATTTCGCTCACCTTTTGACGCATCGGCAAGAGAGACTTGAATCACCGTATCGCCTCTTTTCATATAAACTGTCGAGATAGAAGATGTCTTTACAAACGGCGTTAAGTTTGAAAGTGCCTCCATCAAAGAGGTGTTAATCTTTATCGGAAATTTGCCAGGATTTTCCACCGCACCAGCAATGTAATAGAATTGGCTATTAAATTTGACAACCTCAAACATAACATGAGGCTCCTTAATATAGTGCATGTATCTATCTTCAAGTAGCACAGAAATTTCTTGAACAGTCATTCCCGCGACCTTAATCTGCTTTAACAGTGCAACATTGATAAAACCCTTCTCATCTACCTGATGGCCTATTACCTCGCCAAGTTCAGTAATACGAGTTGAATCCATCGGGTCATTATAAATCTCAATTTTCACATTATCTCCAGGGCCAATGTGATAATCTTGAGCTCCCTCTTGCAACTTTGTGTAGTTATCTTCTAAAGAGACCGTCTGAAACATCAAATCCTCTTCAGGAATATCTTTCAATGCATTAAAGCCTGTCATACATCCGACAGATAAAAAAAGAGAAACCACAAAAAGTGATATATATTTTAAATACTTAATAACCATATTCCACCTGTAATTGCAACAATTCCGAGTATGTGATGCATTGCTAATGCCTCTTTAAAAACAAAGACAGACCACGCCGTTACAATAAGCAGTCCAGCTGATGTCATAAGAGGATAGGCAATGGAAAGATTAAGATTTTCCAACGATTTTTGATAAAAAATGAGCGCGACACCAAAAAAGGCAAGCCCCACCAAAAAGGGAATATTTATAAAACGAGCAAGAAGTTTATCTACAACACTCTGCGTCTCACTCTCTGTCACACCAAGCACGCTCCACTTCATCATAATATTTGCGCCAGCGTTAAAAAGAATTGCAACAATCAGAGGAAGGTGCCATTTCATTGCTCCGCCTCGCTACGGATAGAACGCCATTTCTCATTTGGAATACGAGCACCATATTGAGAGATGACACGCGTTGCAAGCAGTGTTCCTGTTTTAGCCATCTTTTTCAAAGAGCTTCCTGCGGCCATTTCATATAAAAAGCCAGCGGCATACAAATCACCTGCTCCCGTCGTATCAATTCGTTTTGCATCGATTGCTGGCATACGAATAAAGTCGTCGCCAGAGACAACAAGAGAGCCTTGAGCACCAATTTTAACAATCGCGGTTTCAACAAGGTTTCCCATCAATCGAACAGCCTCTTCAGGTTCTTTTCCTGTTGCTGCGCGAGCCTCATCCTCATTTGCAAAGACAATATCGACATAGTCAGTAACAATTGAGTGGAGAAATTCAAGATTATCTTCCACAACATTATAGCTTGCCAAATCAAGTGAAAACTTTGCGCCGGCCTCTTTTGTCAACTGAGCAATTTTACGCAAAAGCTTGTGGTCTTGAACCAAAAAACCTTCAACATGCACAATATCCCAGCCAGTGAACATATCAAGCGTCAGCTCTTCTGGAGTCAAAGTAACGGCACTCCCAAGCCATGTTGCAAATGTTCGCTCAGAATCGGGAGTTACAAGCGCAATACAGCGACCTGTTGGAATCTCACCCTCTAAAAGCTGAGAGTGAACACCCTCTGCCATTAAATCAGTGTGATAGAGCTTGCCAAGATGATCGTCTCCTGTCTTGCCAATAAAGCCCGTCTCCACGCCCATTCGAGCAATACCACTGATTGCATTTGCGGCAGAACCACCCGAAATAAAAGTCTTTTCTAAAAGCTCTGTATCGTCCATAATCGTATCGCTAAAAGAGCGATCAACCAATTGCATACTTCCAGGCATCAAAGAATATCGCTGTAAAAAAGAGGCATCTTTAATGGGAATAATGACATCAACAAGAGCGTTGCCAATTCCTAAGATTTTTTTCATAAGTATATCTATTTAGTTATTTAATAATAGAGAAACGATTCATTTTTGGTTTTGGAAAAGCTTGATGTTTTTTGAGATACTCTACAATAATTGCAGGCATACTATATCCCGTATTTTTCTTCTCTTTCAACTTTCTTAACATCAGATATCCATCACCACCGTTAGCAAGAAATGAATTTGCTGCAACACGGTAAGTCTTCTTTTTCTGCAGTGGTTTTCCATTCACTTTTATCTCAAGAGCAGTTCCTTTATAAATCTTAAAAGAGAGTCCTGAAACCTGGAGAAATCCGCCACTACCAACACCCTTTTCAGCAAACAAATCAAGCAGTTCCTGAATCTCATACCCTTTCAAAGGCAAAAGATATATCGAGTCCATAAAAGGAAATACATTATAGATATCGCGCTCCGTAACAGGACCTTTTGTAAGACCTTGCCTGATGCCACCACCATTAAGAATAGCGATGTCAGCTTTTGTTCTCTCTTTCATAATATCGGCAATAATGTCACCAAGCTCAGACTCTTGTGCACGAACGATAGATCTGTCAGCACTCAGTACACGATCTAAAGTACAAAGTTTTGCAGTGCTAAACTCACACTGAAAGCCATCAAGCATCTGCTGCATTGTCTTATTTGGCTTAATCTTTTTGCCAACATATTTATAGACAATCTTACCATTCTTTACACTTTTCTCTTTCACATTAATTGGATAAAGCTTATAGGTCGTTTTGACAATCTTATTGCCTTTCAAATAGAAATCGAAGCGACCAACCCACTTGCCAAGTCCTGCTGTTTGAGTGATATAGGTATCACCAATTTTAACAGGTGTTGCAAGATGTGTTTGAGTGTGTCCACCAATAATAAGATCGATACCAGGAACATTTTTAGCCAAATAGTTATCACCATAATAGCCATCAAATGATTTGTCTGATTCATAGTAACCAAGGTGACTCAAAACAATAACAATGTCATTCTTCTTGCGAAGCAATGGAATTCTTGTCTTTGCCTCTTGGATAGGATCAGTCATAATCAATTTGCCTTCAAGCCCTGATTTTGTAATCTGCTCTGTCTCACGAGTCGTAAGACCAAGTACAGCGACCTTCAATCCATTAGAAAATGTCTTTTCAATATACTCTTTACCAACAGCATTTGTTCCGCCATCTTTGTAGATGTTGGCACTAAGAAAAGCAAAAGAAGCCTCTTTATGCATATGGTTAAAAATCTTCAATCCAAAATCAAACTCATGGTTACCAATAGCCATCGCATCGTAGCCAATAAGATTCATTCCTTTAATCAACGGAAGATTTTGACAAATGTTACTTCTTGGGTCGCCAAGTGTAATATCACCAGCACTCAATATCAGCAACTCTCCGCCCTTGCCTTGAACCTCAGCTCTAATATCATCAATCAATGTCTTGCGAGCGGGCAAACCACCAACACCAGGAGAATCAGGCTCATCAAATGCCCACGCCATACCCTGTCCATCATTTGTATAAATCACGGTGAGCAACTTCTCTTTTTCAGCTCCCCAAAGTGACACAAAAAACAGTAAACTTGCTACAAAAATAAATCGCCTCATCATCTTCTCCTATAAATTGTGGTATCTAACTCTTCAACGCTTCCATAATTTCGTCATAAGAATATATCGCATCAGCGGAAGATGTCAAATAGTTATGCCCATAACGGACATAGTTTTTTGCACTCTGCCGTAAAAACTGCTTTTCATCATCTCTCAACTCTCTCTTAATAACCGCAGGATTTCCCGCCACCAGCACACCTGACGGGATGTGCGTTCCCTGTTTTACCATCGATCCTGCCGCAATAATTGAGAATGGCTCAATTGTGCATCCATCAAGAATAGTAGCATTCATACCAATCAAAACATAGTCGCCAATTGTTGAGCCATGTATAACAACATTGTGTCCGATGGTAACACCGTCTCCAATCGCGGTCGGATAGAGGTCGGTGGTTACATGAATTGTTGAGTTGTCTTGAATATTGGTCTGGCTTCCAATTGTGATGCTATTGACATCACCTCGAAGGACTGTTCCAAACCAGATAGTACTCTCGCTGCCAATTGAAACATCTCCAATCACAACTGCCGTTTTAAAGATAACCGCCTCTTTATCAATTCGAGGTGTTTTTCCTAGATATGAAAAAATAGTATCCAAAGTCACGCCTTACCTCTTGTCTGTTCGACCGGTTTTTCAACCACTGGTTTTGCGAAAAACATAGAAATAGCAATCAACACCAATCCAATATCTGCAAATTGTCCTAAAGTAAGAAAGTCATATAACAGTTGTTCTTGCCTCAGAAATTCGATAAAAAAGTTAATGATGCCATATCCAGCAACAGCAATGATAGCAATCGTATAATTCTCAACAATCTTTTTCTTCCACAAAAAATGTTGCAGAACAAAAAGCAACAAGAGTGCAACGACAAGATAGAGCTGCGTAGGATGAACAGGAAGAGAGGGCTGGAATCGAGACATCAACTGCTCAGTTTTATTAAAATAGGCTGACGCAGGGCTATTTGGCGGATAAATTGTGGCAAAAATCGAATGCGGATCAATCTTTTTCCCAAAACAACACCCTTTTACAAAACAGCCCATTCTTGCAACAGCAGCAAAGAGAATAAAAGGATGAATCAATGGAAATGTCAGCTTTTTTGCACTTGGCATCAAACGGATTGCCAAAACCAACAGAAAAAAACCAGCGGTAATCGAGACACCTTGATAGGCAGCATTCAGAAAGAGCCACAGTGTATGCCCGCTATCTATCTTTACTATCGCCTTTCCTATGCCTGCAAAAAACTGCACCATTCGTCCACGCAACAACTGAATAAAAAAGGGAGATACAAGAGCCCCAGCAAGCGTAAAAGCGGCCACTTTTGAAAGTAGTTTAAGATTTTCTTTAATATCAATGTGCCGTTTTACCGACAAAAACCAGAGCAAAAAGGCAAAAAGAACTAAAAAACTCTGCGTATAGGTCGCAATATCAATCAGACCGTATGTCAACCAATTCAGCATAAGATTACCACCTATGGACTGACTGGCACAGAGCCGACAAGTGATTTGAGCGTGTCATCATTAAAGCCGACACCAGCGCCAAAAAAATAGTCTCGTTGATCAGTGATAACATCATCAACACCACCGCGAATATAGAGCCAACTAAAGGGCTCAATCAAATCAACAAAGGGAAAAACTGAAGCATATATTTTAAGGTTAGGACCACCATTTTTGCTAAAGTGAAACATCTCTGTTCCCATCCGGAAATAGCGAATCGGAAGATAATCTATACCAAATCCTGCATAATTTTCAACCAATCCTCCACGAAGCACAATTGGTCCAAAACGGCGACCAATTTGTACATTAAACTTCCACTTATCTGTCGTTTCAGTCTCTGTATCAACAAGATGATATGGCTGACCATCAAGCGTTCCGCTGTGCACCACTGTCTTTGTCGTTACATTGCCACGAGGATCATCAACAAGACCAATATAATAGAAATTCTTCTTATTCGGTTGCAACATAACACCAAACGCACTTTTAAACTTGCCTGTTTTGATCATATATGAAGTGTCAAAGTTGACATGAATCTTCATTCCCATCGTTTGATCAGCATAGTCAGAAAGGTGGCTCGAGATGTTTGTAATATCTTCATAGAGTTTTTCATCATTGACTATCTTTCCAATAGTACCTTCACCGTTAGCAATTTTCGCCGTGATATCATCAAGATTCTTTGAGATGTTTTTGACATTATCAATCGTATCTCTGCTCCGTTTCAAATCGCTTGAAATTTGCTTCATACTGTCTCTAAATGCAAGCATCGCCTCAGAGAACTCACCATCTTTCTTATCGAGCATCTCTTGAATTCGTGCCGTAATCGCAAGTGAATTTGTCAACATTTGTGAAACTTTATCAATTTCATCATCACTCTTTCGATTTACTTTTTGAGAAATCTCTGCAAAATTCTTGAGTGTCTTTTCAAGCAGTGCCATATTCCTCGCAAGGGATTGTGATGTCTGATCTGTCGTCTTAACAAGCGTGTCAAACATCTTGCGCATATCTTTTTTGTTAGTATCATTGCCAAGAAAGGTATCTATTTTTTTCAAAATACTGTTGGCACTTGCTGCAACTTGTTCCGCAGACTCCATTGCAGACTGAATATCACTCTCAATTGAGACAAACTTTATCTCATCACCTGGTTGAAGAGGATGCTCTGTGTCATGGCCAGAAGTCAATGTCAAAATATAAGTTCCAAGCATTGATTCCATCTTTTTTGTCAATGTTGCATCACGGTAGAGTGGAATTGTCTCATAGACATCAATATCAACACGAGCTTTTCCATTTTCAAGAGTAATTCTCCGCAACATTCCAGCAGGAACACCAGAAACAGAGACCTTTGAGTCAGTTAAAAGACCGGTGGCATCATCAATATATGCATAAACAGGATAGGTCGAGCCATTGCCAAAGCTGTCTGCTATTTTTAACATATAGATAGTAATCAACACCGTTGCAATCGTAAAAAGGGCCCCTATTTTTGCTGTACGATTCATGCGTGCGCTCTCCTTCCTAAACTGTTCGCAATAAAGCGTTGTAAAACAGGATGATTTGACTGCTCTGCCTCTTGTGGTGTTCCATCAAATGCGATAACACCATCATACAGAAATGCAATTTTATCCCCAATATGAAATGCAGATGGAATATCGTGGCTGATAATAAGAGAGGTTAAATCCATCTCACGAGTTACTTTTACAATAAGCTTATCAATACTATCCGCCAAAATAGGGTCTAGACCTGTCGTTGGCTCATCAAAAAGGATGATTTTAGGATCAACCGCGAGGGCGCGAGCAAGCCCGACTCTCTTTCTCATTCCACCAGAAAGCTCACTTGGCAATTTATTCTCGATACCAGGAAGGTCAATTAAATCAAGAAGATATGCAACCTTCTCTGCAAGCTCTTTTTTGTTTGCCATCTCAAGTTGCTCAACCATTGGAAAGGCAATATTCTCTCCAACATTCATAAAATCAAACAATGCAGCATCTTGAAAAAGATAGCCAAAATCCCGTCTCATATCGAGTATTTTATCAGTGTTAAAAGTCGTAATATCCTCTCCTTTATAGGTAATGTGTCCACTATCAGGCTTCAGTATACCAATAATATTCTTTAAAAGTACACTTTTTCCTGTACCACTTTTCCCTATAATAATCGTAATCTTTCCCTTTTCAATTTTTAGATTAACCCCATCAAGAACTTTTTGCGTCCCAAACGATTTATGTAAATCGGTTATCGTAATTATATCTGTCATCCAGCTCTCATCAAAGTATTCAGTAAAATATCAGTCATAATATAGTCGGCAACCAAAACAGCAACGGTCGAGGTAACAACAGCAGTCGTCGTCGCTCTTCCGACACCTTTTGCGCCACCTTTTGTAATATAGCCATTATAGGTTGAAATAAGAGCAACAATCACTCCAAGAATAGCCGACTTCATCAATCCAGAATAGACATCATTAGGGTCTAAGAAAAGATAAATCTTCTGAAAAAAGAGCGAGGCATCAACTTGAAAAACAGTCGTACTCACAAAATAGGCTCCAGCGATACCAACGATATTTGCCACAGCAGTCAAAACTGGAAAGATAAAAAAAGCAGCCCACACCCGCGGAACAACAAGATAGTGAATTGGGTCAACTGCCATAATTTCCATTGCATCGAGCTGCTCTGTAACACGCATACTGCCAATTTCAGCGGCCATCGAAGAGCCATTTCTCGCAATCAAAACAATTGCCGTCATAATCGGAGCAAGCTCACGGGAAAGAGCCATCGCGACTGCAGAGCCAACAAACATCTCTGCATGAAACATTCGCATAATATAACCGAGTTGTAGAGCAAGAATCATCCCCGTTGTCGTCGTTGAAAGGACAACGACAAGCGTGCTATCAACACCAATCTTTTCAAGATGTTCAAAAAACTGAGAAAAGCGGAATGGAGGCTTAAACAGCTGAGAGAAGACACGACGGAGATAGATGACAAAGTGTCCAACTGTTATCATCGTCTGCTCAACGAACCTACCAATTTGTTCAAATAATCTTATCACTACAACCTCTCACTAATGCGGGGAAGAATACAGCGTTATCGCTCAATAGTCAAGATAGCAGAGAAAGAATTAGAATCTAGTGGCCGACTCCCTCAACCATCATAACGGCATGCTCTAAAAGTGGCAAAATCTCAGTCATATAATCTGCAACCGCTTTTACCGAGCCTGGAAGTGTAAAAATCACCGTTTGACCTATAAGAAATGCCACGCTACGAGAGAGAAGCGCAGAGGGAATCGTTGCGCCATATTTCACTCGAATCATCTCCATCACGCCTGGAATCGCCTTGCCACCATATTCGTTTGCAAGTGCAATCACAACATCTGGAGTAATATCTCGTGGCCCAATCCCCGTCCCACCTGTCGTAAAAACAGCATAGACTTTGTCTTCTATATCTTTGAGCAACGCCCGCTTAAGCATCTCTCGATTATCAGGTAAAAGCTGTCTTTCAATCTCTACAACAAATCGAGTTGCATCAAAATGGCTTGTTAGCGCCGCTTCAATTGCAGGTCCCGATAAATCTTCATAAACGCCTTGTGATGCCCGATCACTCAAAGTGATTACTGAGAGGGTAAAAGGAATCGAGATTATCTCTCCAATATATCCAGCCTCAACATCACCTGGAGAGAGAACACGACAAAACAGCCCCTCGGTAAACATAATATTGGTACCCGTTTTTTCATAAACAGGAGAGTTGTATGCATGTGGCTTCTTTCCTATCTGCGTTATCTCAAGCAACAAATCGTTTATTCGAATCTTATCAAACAGTGCCACCTTTGAAATATCAAGACCAGAAACCACCATATTTGCAGCAAAAAGATTGTATGAAAAGTCTGTGCCCTGCTCTCTGTTAAATCTGTCGGCTGACTCCTGGGACAAGATAGATATTTGGCGATGCCAGCTCCCGCGGTGAGCATCATTCAGAGCGCCAAATTCATCAACAATGAGTTCATCAACTGGCTGTTTTACGACACCGGACTCTTTAGAAACATAGAGTCCTTCAACTTTAATACGCATATTACCCTCCATAACTACACGCTTCTTATATCATAAAAAACAATCGGGAGCGAATATTTTGCCACACTTCACTTTTTTTTGTATCATCACACAGTAAAACCGATAAGGAGAAGAAGATGAAAGTTTGCATTATCCAAAACAACCCACTCTTTGGCAAGGAAGAACAAAATATTGAAGAGTTACATCAGTTACTATCTGAGGCTCCTCAATCAGAGCTCTACATTTTGCCAGAACTTGCCTACACAGGTTATCAGTTTATCGATAGAGAGGAGCTCGCTCATTTTGCACAGAGTATTGATGAGGCTGCCTCCCATTTTATAGAGATTGCAAAAGAAAAGGATGCAGCCATCGTTTTTGGATTTCCTGAAAAAGGCGAAGATGGCACTCTTTTTAACTCCTCGATGATGCTATACCCTGACGGCAAAAAAAAGGTGTATAGAAAAACGCACCTCTTCTACCGTGAAACGGAGCTCTTTGACGCTGGTGATTCTGGTTTTTTTATCACCTCCTTCAGAGGCGTTAATATTGGGCTTGCTATCTGCTTTGACTGGTTCTTTCCTGAGAGCTTCCGAACACTTGCCAAGTTGGGTGCAGATCTTATTGCACACAGCTCAAATCTTGTAATGCCCTACTGTCAACAGGCTAATTTTACAAGGGCAATTGAAAATCGAGTCTACATTGCAACAGCAAATAGAATCGGCACAGAAAAGAGAGATGGCGAACAACTAACCTTTACCGGAGGAAGTGTTGCCGTTTCACCTCACGGAGACTATCTTGCCACTGCCGCACCAGACAAAATTGACACCATTCAATTTGACCTCAACAAAAAACTCTCACAAAATAAAAAGCTTAACAGATTTAACACTGTCTTGTCCGATATCAGAGAAAATTTTTACCGTTGACATTTATTACACCATCTCCATTTACTCTTTTTGAAACAATAGTTTTGAACAATTTATCGACATATATGACAAAAAACTAAAGAGTATAGTGTTATCAACAAATAAAGCCCAACAAAACAGCACAACACACTATGATTATTAAGCAAACCTGACGCACTACTTTGTGTGCAATCAAGCTTTTCTCAACATTTTAGTAGCGTTATACCTGCTTTGTGACAAGAAAGTGACAAAATTGTCTATAAGTGAAGATGCCCTTTTCTCACTTTTTATCTCCTCCGATTCATAAAAGATTTATTTATCATATTTATCTACTATACTCTCTGTGGCGAATCTATTTCTGGAGGAATTATTATGCCAATGCAAATGAAAGACAGCATTCTTGATGCCCTACCGCACTACCACCCTTTTGTTATGGTGGACAAAGTTGTTGAAATTGGTGATAACACCATTACAACTATTAAAAATGTAACTATGACAGAGCCATGGTTTCCTGGCCATTTTCCTGAATATCCTATTATGCCTGGCGTTCTTCTTCTTGAGGCGATGGCTCAATCTGCTGCCCTGCTTGCAGGAAAAGAGGACTTAGAACGAGGCGTAAGACTTCTCGGGTTTGAAGATGCTCGCTTTAAAAAAGAGGTGCGCCCTGGTGATCAAGTCATCATAACAGCTACCTCTATTCAAGAGACTCAAATTCGTGGAATGAAGATTTCAAAATATAAAGCGACAGCGAAGGTTGATGGAACTCTGGTTGCTCGGTGCGTTTTGACTGCCGCAGTTCCCGTTGGAGATGACTAAACTCTTTTCAGTAGAAATCTAATCTTAACTGAAACTCGGTAAAATTTCAATCTGATAGCAATACCAAACACTATACTTTTATTAATAATACTGGAAACTTTATCTGTTTTTATGATAGTCAGCAATGGGCGAAGTGGCACAAGATCAGCAATAATCTCTCTAAAAAACACCTTCAAAGTAAGCTTTTTATTGCACCTAATATTGCAGTACCCTGTGATTGTTCTTTTAATTTTTTTAGAAAGCTCTTTCCATGAGTCACGCGCAGGATGTCTGACCAAAAGAGAGTCAACAAAAACCATCTTTCCTCCAGATCGGTGGTGACGATTGCCCCATTCGTTATCTCCGCCTGATTTTAATATTTCATCAAATAGTCCGGCGAACTCAAACACCTCTTTTCTGACAATCAGATTGGCCGTAACACTAAAATGGAGATTATTGATATAGTGCTCTTGCGGAAAGGCAAAGACCATTTCATACATCTCTGATGGGGTTGGTGACTCTGAGGTGAAAATCTCTACTCGTCCTCCTACCGCTGTGATTGATGTATCACGCTCTAATGCCGCAACTGCCCCCGCAATCCACCCGGGTGTTGGCAAACAATCAGCATCAGTAAAGGCAATGATTTCACCTTTTGCGTGTTGAATAGCCTTGTTTCGAGAGGCAAATCCAGATGGCTTGCTCTCTAGCAACACTCTGCAAAAAAAGACATAATCTCGCGCCAATTTCAGTGGAGGCGAAGAGTTATTATCAACAACAACAACCTCAATTAAATCAAGTGGATATGATTGCTTCTCAATCAAACTCAATACCGTATCAATGCCAGACTGATCATCTTTTACGGGAATGATAACCGTTACCTGTTGCGACATACTCTCCCCACTGTAAAAAATCTGGTGCAACCTATCACACCAGAGTAAAAATCACAAAATAATTTGATTCAAATGGAACTCTCTAGTAAAATAAAGAAGAAAAAAGCACTTGCTGGAGGCTCACAATGAAAAGACTGCTACTTTTAATCGCGTCATTAACACTCATATTTACATTTACCTCGTGTGGCGATGCTCCTGAGGACAACAACCCTTATGGAAATATTGATGATACTGTTCGTCCTGACACATCAACAACAGATAAGGATGTCGCAAAAGTTGATAAAGACTCCACGGTGGGTGACGACAGTGATGCCGCTACAGATGATGATATGCAAAATGATAGTGATGAAACGGGGGATGATGACCTCCTGCTTGATGAAGATGAAACAACAGATGAGGATGAGTCACCAGACGGGGGCGAAACCAGTGATTATGACTATCCGCCAGAAGGTGTTGTTTGTGATAGCAGCTATTCAATAAAAACGGCTGCCGACATTAAAGCCATTGAACAATGTAACACCATTACCGGACAACTTGTGGTTGCTTACTATCCAGGAACAAATTTAAAAGGACTTGAACGGTTACGAATTATTCAAGGAGAGTTTAATATCTTTGAAAACCCCAACCTTGTATCTTTGGAGGGTCTTGAAAATCTTGAAGTTATTGGTCCACCCACCGATATGGATCTTGCTGACGGAAGCTATATTTCTGATAACCCATCACTGAAAAGCCTCTCTGCACTGCAATCACTCAA
>JAGLDR010000129.1 GCA_023145475.1 bacterium | reverse complement strand
TATTGCAACTCTTCTCCCACTCTCTGCGTTCACAAACAACACAAAAAACAAAAGTAAGAACAAAATCAATTTTTTCATAATTATCCCTTAGTAAGTTCCTTTCTAATTCTTATTGGGTTTCGGCGCAAATCCAAGACTCGCCACACAACAACTGACGACGATTTTTCAATCTTATAATAAATAGCATAAGGAAACCTTTTGGAAAGCATTCGATAATATCCAAAAACTTTCAGGTGAATTCCCGCATATAACATTAATGAGTCTATATCAGAAAACAGAGAGTCAAAAAAGTATTCTCCTACATTTGCACCATGTTTTTCATAAAACAGTCGTCCTTTATAAAGATCGTTCATTGCTGCAGAAAGTATTTTTATTTTCATTTGAATCGTTTTCGTAACGCTTTTTTCGCTTGACCCCAATCAAGAACTTCCTCTTTTTTTGCCTTAAAATCTGCTTCAGTCTCTCGTAAAACTGTCTTATGCCATGCAGGAGAGATCAACAGCTCCTCTTCAGTTGAAAGAGCCTCCCAAAGAGCCTCCATTGTCTTCAATTTCTCATCCCTTGTAAGATGTTTTATATCAATAACATTCTGCATAACTATATACCTCCGTTACTCTTGGAATTATAATATCATTTATCATTTTCTTGTCAATGTATGGAGAATGAAAGATCGTCTTATTCACTTCTAACAAGACGAACTCCGAGATAAAAATAGCGGTTCACAGGATTGCTGTAGGCGCGATTAGTAACGGACAGGGTCAGGTCTGCATATATGCATATTTGCCAAGTAACATGTTGATTTCATTCAACATATATTGCCCTTTATTTTTGCTATTTTATTGTGTTTTATTGCTTAAATGACGGTATTATCTTGTGATTGAGCCGATAAATTATTTTCTTGAAAAGCAGTCTCTTTAATTATCACATTCCTTGCTCCAGCGGAGCAAAACCTTTGTAGAATCAAAACTGTAACAGATATATAGACGAAATAGAAAAGAGATGTCAAAACAATCAAATTATATGTAATTCTGCAGAGTATACTCATGTCTCCTTGCCCTTCGTGAAGGGAAAGGGGCCGGGGGTTAGGGTTACCGTACCTCAACCCGAATCCCTTCTGAATGCGAGCTAAACTCCGGCGCATACATACACTGAATCGTCGTAATGCCCGCTGAGAAATTTCCTTTCAAATTAACGCGGAGCGGGTATTCAAAAACAAATGTTCCCTTGTTGAGTCGTTCGATAAAGAAGTTGGTCGCCGCATCTTTTGTCGATTCGTAGTAGTAGAGTCCATCTTGATATCTGTGCGTTGAAATCACATTCATCGGCTCTGTGCCTGCGGCTCTCATATCTTTCATGTGGATAAATTCCATATCTCTATCAACTTTGAGAATTATCCGCACTTTCAGCTTGTCACCTGGTTTGAGAACCATTTTCTCTGTTACTTCTTCAAGAATTGGACCTCTATCTGTCTGTTTCTCTTTGAAAATCTTCTTTTGAAGTTTGAGTGGCGTTTCATGTGGCGTTATCTTATCAAGTTGCTCAAAATATTGCCAGTAGAGTGCGCCCCACGCAGGATTTGAATTGGGATTCACCACCTTGATATTTCCCATTTCTGGTTTGATTTCGCCCCTGCTCCACGCAACTTTAAAGTGGCCTGTTCCTGCCTCTGTTTTGACTCCCATCTTCTTCGGTTCAACAAGCGTTCCACCAAGATAGATAGAGGCATCCTTGCTGTTTTTCAGCCAGTCACTGCCACCCATCAAAAGAGCGTAACAGGCATCAACAGTCGCCTTTGTTGTCCCCCAATTTTGCACCTGTTTCATCTTAAGAAGCCATGTTTTCATCTTATCGACTGTTTTCACATCTTTTGTTACCACTTCAAACGCCTCAATAAGCACTGCCTGCGTCTCAATTGGTGCCTGATACCAGTAGTATCCGCCCATATTCTCTTTCCAGTACATTCCCAACTCTTCACTGTAAATCGCCATCTCTCTGAGTGAGACAATCACCTCTTTTGCTGCCTCTTTTTTGTCAAAACGGTGGAGTGAGACAGCTGCAAGCCCCTTCATATACGGCCGCTCTGTAACCCAATATTTCTCGGCTTGACCAAGCCAATACTCAAACGCTTTTTGGTCGCTTTCTGCGACTGGAATGTGGGTAAAAAGGCTGCGAGTGTAGAGATAGTGATAGATGATATAGGAGATATGTTTTTTACCCATATTCACCTTGTGTTTCACCAGCCATTCATAATCTTTTCTCATATGATAATCGATAAATCTGACTGCTTTCTTGCTCATTTCATCGTCTGCCTCTTTTTTGGTCATAAGCAGAGATAGCTTTCCAAGACCGGAGACGATGTGTTGCGAAATATAACGAGATTCTGGAAGCCCCTTAAACCACGGCCAGCCACCGTTGTGCCCCTGCATCTGTTTCAGTTTTTTGTGTGCTTTACGCATCTCACGACTCATCTTGTTCAAATCAAACAGAAGTGCTACCTGCTTTTTCTGCTGCTCTTCGCTCTGCGCATCAAGCACCCACGGCGTCTCTTGAAGCAGAAGACTTTTCAGCTCCTCATTTTTCTGAAGATTTGAAAGAAGTGCGTCCGTTCCGCGCCACTGATCAAACACCTTTTTGATTCGTGGGTTGGAATTTACAATGTGTGCTGCCAGACTATTTGCATAGTAACGGCTAAAAATTTGTTCGGCACACTCATACGGATACTCCATCAAATAGGGGAGTGACTGCACTGCGTACCAGACAGGATTTGAGGTAAACTCAAGCGTCAATCTATGATTCGTCAGGGTTTTTGAACTTTTCGAGTCAATCAACTTCTTAAAAGAGAACTGCTTGGTTTCATTGCCATTTATTGGGAGAGGAAGCGATTCAGTCACCATCATTCTATTAGACAAAACAGGAATTGTTGACTCCTCACCATCGCTATGATTTTCACTTTTTGCAATGATGCGCCATGTTACCGCCTGAATCCCCTCAGGAATGACAAGCTCCCACGAAACGGCACTATTTCCCTTCGCGGCAACACTAAAACCGTGCTCTCTTTTCACATTTTTCAGCTCTGCGTCAATTGGCTTTCCATTCAGTGCGTTAAAGAGCAACAGCTCTGCTTTTCCTGTCAGTTTTTTATCGGTAAGATTAGATATTTTTGTTGAGATAAACACCCTGTCCATCTCCCGCAGAAATCGCGGAACATTTGGCGTTATCATCAGCTCTTTTTGCGTTATCAGATAGTTTGTAAGCGATGCCGTTTTCAAATCTTTTGTGTGGGCAAGGCCAATCATCTTCCAGCGAGTCAACGCCTCAGGAACGGTAAATGAGACAACAATTTCACCATCTTTATTAGTCATCAAATGAGGATAGAAGAATGCCGTCTCTTGCATGTTTTTCCGAATCTTAATCTCTTTTTTCTTGATAACACCCACTGTGCCACTGCCACCAACAAGCTCCGCACGACCATATCCTCCAGACTTCTGTTCTCCATTCAGAGCAAGAGTTTTATCTGAGTCTTCTTCATCTGCAAGTGATTCTGACTCTTTCATCTCTCCAGCCATCACCGTTGAGGCTCGTCTCATAGAACGCGTTCGAGGAGCTGAAGATGGGGCAACACTTCCACGCCCAAAACCACCACCACCAGATTTCTTATACTTTCGTGGATATCTCCTGTAAAAATTCAATCCAAAGAGATTAAGGGTGTCATAGTACAGTGAAGAAATTGAGAGGTAACTGTTCCAATGGTCAGCAATCTGTTGTGAGTGTATTATGCTGTTTGTATCGTTGGTATTCCACCGTTCTTTGAAGTTGTAGTAGGGAAAAGGGCTCAGATAAAATGAGTTTGAACGAAAGGTATCAAGCGAAGCATCATAGAGAGAAGCAACCATCTCTGCGGCAACTTTTTCACCTTTTGGCCCCGTTATTTTTATACGCCACTCCTCTTTCTCGCCTGGTTTTAGTTTATCTCTAAATGTGATAAACTTCGTCTTCAACTCCTTGTTACTCCACCGAACAGAGATAAGCCCACTCCCATAAAAAATTCGGGAATTTTTTTGAAACATCCAGCGGTATCCAACACCACCTCTATCTGACTCTTTTATCGGGATAGAAAGGAGATTTGTTGAGCGGTCAAGGACCACTCTTTTTCTTTCTGGATTTTTTCCTTTTCTTAAAATATCAACAATAACGCTCACCTCTTTGGCTGCGCTGCCCAAAAGAAGGTGTGCACTCTCTCCTGGTTCAACAGTTGGCTCTAACAAGAGCGCACTGCTGTAGAGCTTCCGCGTCATACCGCCTGGTTTTGATGAGAAAACAGTAAAATTCCGTTTGAAATGTATCTTTGAGCCAAACCTATCTTTTGTCTCAATTTCCAATTGATAAACCCCATCTTTCCACCCTGACACATCGCCAATCTCAATCTTTTTCGCCTTTTTGATAGTGGCAAATGGGATATCGACACTCTTCTCTGCTTTTTTCCGTTTTGAGACATCATCTTCATCTTTATAAATATCGTGTGGAAAGAGCTTGGTAAACGCCTCTTTTTTCATAACAAAGCGGTCTGGCTTGCCCACCTTTCGCGACCGTAACAGCCTGTCAGGCTCACTAATTCTCCATATTTTAACACTCCCCTTCGCTGGCTCAAACCCGCCATTGAGGTTGGTAGTGTTCAGCGTAAAGTTCAACTTCTTCTGTGAATCAACAGTTGAAGGAATATCAACCGAAACAGAGAGTGCGGTATAGCCAACATTTACAAAAGTTGTCGTTGAGTGCGTCTCCCCGTTTATATCGGTAACTGTTGCGCTGACGGTGTAATAAAAGGAGGGTTGTGCGGACGCAGGGATTGATTTGTCTGCTAATGCAACAAATGCCACGCTGTAGACCCCTTTTGCATCTGTTTTGACCTCTCCATTTTCCATAACAACCGTTTTATTGTTGTAAGCTCGGTACCAATAACTCCACCAATTGTAAGGGAACCATGTTCGTCGAATAACAGTGAAAGCCACCTTTGCATCGGTCAATGGCGCGCCAGAATAAGAGATAGCATCACCTTTAACCGTGACTTTATCACCTATTTTGAAATTCTCTTTCATCTGTTTGAATTTTGTCTCAAATTTTGGTCGCTTGTACTCCTCAACATTGATTGTATGTGATCCTGAATTGTTTTGTATCGTCATATATCCATTCAAAACGCCACTCGGCGCAACAAATGTCCCTGAAAACGAGCCATATCTATTGGATTTTAGACGCATTTCGGCTATTTTCTGCCTGTTTCTATCTAAAAACTGCACTTTTGTCGATTTGCGAGTAAGAATTTTTGGCTTCTGGTTTTTATCTAGTCTGAGCATAATTCCTTTAAAATGAATCGTCTGCCCTGGCCTGTATATCGCTCTATCGGTGAAGAAATAGCTCACATCTCTCGAACGCCGTGAATAGTTGCTGTTGTTGTTGTAAAACCTGCTTTTTAGATAATCTTTTTTATTGGTTATCTCAATTATCAACTGGTTGCGGACACTCTTCGTAAAAACAACTCTCCCCTTTCTATCCGTCTTGGTAGAGAGTCGTTTTTTTAGATCATATCTGCTTCTTTTATAATTATACTTCTGCTCTGATATTTTCACTTTTGCAGAGACAAGTGGCTTTCCGGTATCTCTATCAAAAACAAAAATCTCTGTCCTGTTTTTCACCCGTGTGCTGTGGATGAAACTGATGTTAGAGATGTCAGTAAAAAACCAACTTACCGCCTCTTTTTCAAAGGCAAACGATGGTGAGGTTGCACCAAAAATGATGTAGCTTCCAATTTCTAGCTCTTCCATCTTTACTGCAACAGTATGTTCCCGAAGATCGCCATCAAGAGGAAGAGATGAAACCCACTCTTTTTCTGGCTTATATCCCAATAGTTTTCTATACTTCTCACGATGAGGCATACTGTTATCTTCAATAATCTTTCTCTGTTTTTTTGTTAGTTTAAGTGCCCTAAAATATACTTTTGGAACGCCTTTATAGAGAACATTTGCAATAAAAGGCTTGTTAGAAACATGCACCTTCTCTGAGCGGAGTGAAAGCCTTTTCTGAGTCAGTGTATTCATCAGAACTCTGCACCTATCTCCTCCCTCAGTTGTGGGATATTCCTTCACCGTATTCTCACATATTTCATACGCTTTCTTGAGTGACCACTGGTGTTCATCTTTTGGATTTCCTGGCATCCATTCTGCCCCTCGCTCTCTATACCACTGAGCAAGAGAGTAGTTGACCATCGCAACAATATCATGAGACTTATAGGTTGATTGCAGCTCTTTCAAAGCGGCGAAATAGAGCTCTCTCTTCTCCTCTAGAACTGTTTTTCGGGAGACAAAAAAGAGTCGTTTCAGCTCGACATCGACAAGCGCGGCTGGCGACTCATCATCAAGATGGGATTTTGTAAGTTGTTGAAAAATCAAAAGGCCGTGAAGTGTCGTCGAATCACCCTCTTTGCTCGATATTTTGTCAGAGACAAATGCAGCCGCTGGCGCAAAAAACTTTTTGTCATCTATCTCAAAGAGAAACGATGGTTTTGTAAGCTGATTTTCATCATTTATTAAGAAATCAAGCGTGCGGTGCGCTAAAAAATCATAGAGCGTTGGTCGCAACACCCTGCTCTTTGTACCCTGAGATATGATAGCATCGAATAGGTTGATTTTTATCTTTTGTAAATTTTCAGGCGACTCTAAAGAGGCGGTGTAATGTTTTTGAATAGCACTGAAAATTGTCCGCAAATCCCACGATGCAATATCACTGCCTGGCGCTCCCGCTGTCTGCGTTCTATTATAAAACTTATATCTGTTTTGTTGAAAATAGGTGTAGAGCACCTGCGCAGTCAGTGAGTGCAAAACCTGTTTTGTTGGAAATCCTGACCTTTTAATCTCTGACATCAACTCATCAATTATAGCGGAAATCTCTTTCTCTCCAATCTGCATCTCATATTTCATCTGATAAATCAGAGCCTTAATAACTTCAGGAGAGTTTTCACCCTTCTTGGCAATTGACAAGATGTTTTTAACCACCTTATCAGCCGAGCGGGGGCGACCCTTGCTATCAAACTGCTGAACCTCTTCCCACTGTGAAGCAAAAGAGGTATAACTATCTGGCGGCTGAAACTCTTCAACTTTCTCAGGAGTCGGCTTTTGATGGACGGTTTCATCATCTGTTCCTGGCACTTTTGAGACCGAATTTGAATGCTGGCACGCACTCAAACTGAAAAGTAAAACAACAACCATTGTCCGTAAAAAAATCTTCATGAGAGTCTCCTATTTCGCTGTTTGCCACTCATTGTACTCTCTATCAGGCGAATTTCCAAATGGAGTGTCATAATATTTTCCTTGTTTTTTCATTAGAATAGATAATATTTTCAGTTTAACAAGCCTGTTAACATCGGTCTTTCGCTTCTACAAAATACACCTGCAGGCAAAAAAGCAGTGGTAGCACTCCTCGTCAACCAAGAAGCGTGGGAAGTGCAACAGAGTTATCAGACTGCTCAAGGCGACCCAATTATGCAGGGTGATCCAATCATGCAGGGCGACCCAATTATGCAAGGTGATCCGATTATGCAAGGTGATCCGATTATGCAGGGCGATCCGATTATGATTACATCAAATCACTTCTCAAAATACGCAGTCTACTATCTTGATGCTCCAGATACCGGTGACACAGCTGATACCGGCGACACAGCTGATACCGGCGACACAACTGATACTGGTGACACAGCTGATACTGGTGACACAACTGATACTGGTGACACAACTGATACTGGTGACACAGCTGATACTAGTGACTCAGCTGATAGCGTCAATGACGAAATGCCAGACGAAGACAGCAGTGCTGCTCTAGAGTGCGGGTGCCAATGTGATGGCCTCGGTGAAAATTGTGTTGGCTCACCATCAGGAACAACATTCACTAGTAGCGGATGCGATGGCTGGAATGATGATACGCAATGCAGTGGCTGGATTTCAGTATATTGTAATAATAAGTGTGGCAGTGATACTAGTTGTCTTGCAACCTGTGAAGATGATATGCATGGATCAGTCCCCCCGCAATCTGCTGACGGAACCTCAGCGACGGGGTTTGAGTGTACGATTACTATTCATTGTCCATAAAATATTATCGATAAGATTGGTGTGAACTCGCCAGCTGGCTTGCCAGCCGTTGCTCCGGACGAACTTAAAAATGTCTACTGCTAAATACTCGTCCTGAATGTGTCTTCAAATATTGCTCAAAAGCAGCTGCTTTTTCTCTGCTTTCAAATGAAATCGCTGTGCGTATCTTCCACGGGCGATACTTCGCCGTATGCGGTGAACCACCTTCATTGTGTTTTTTCAATCGAGCTTGAATATCGTCAGTTAAACCAGTGTAATACCGTTGGGGATATTTAATACTTTGTAAAATGTAAACATACGAATAATTCATCGGCTTGCCTGGGCGTAGTTCGGAGCGTCTACAAAAGGCCCGGCTTCGTTTCATCGCTAACGATGAAAAACTTCGCCGTGGCAGTCTTCATCCTCTGCTCCGCTCCGGACGAAGACTGGTGGAGACGGCGGGAATCGAACCCGCGTCCGAAAAAGGAATTCAAAAAGCGTCTACATGTTTATCTGTATGATTTAATAGGTGTGTCGACTCCCATACAGCAAGATTCTAACACCTTTCTCTGATTAATTTCGCTCACTTCGCCGCAGAGGGAGGCTGGTGAACTATCCTGCTTGTTGTCGTCCTTTGGTAGGTGCAGGAGCCCTATCCGCAGAACGGCAGCTTATGCTGCTAAAGCGTAATTATTGTTTGCGCTTATAGTGTTGCCGATTTTTACGAGGCCATCGGCGTCCTCGACATGCAACTTTAAGTCTTCTACAATCCCGTCGAAACCATGTCGTCCCCACTTTTCAAAGAGCCCGATTATTATACATAAAAAGAGTGATTTGTCAATATCATCGATTAAATTTGAGGTTATTTTGAAATTAAAAAGAGTAGAGACCAGAGAAATTAGTCAATAAAAATACAGTCTAATCGCAACTTCTCTGCCGCATCAAATCCACTATTCAAAAAGATGGTTGGTGTCGGGCCTGTATACTCGCCTGGCAGTGCAAAACCTTTTGCTGCAGTCGCACCTTTTTTTGGATATTTTATCAAATAGAACGATTCTGCTCCAAATTCTAATTTTCCACGCCACTCTGTGGCATCAACCATAACTTTGCCATCAATTGTCAGCTGAGTAGTGAATGGTATCGCAGGAATATCGGCTTCAATGGTAACATCCGCTTTCATATTCTTAACCGTATAAAGTGGAAATACCGACTCTGAGGCCTCTTCACCTTCTCCTGTTATAACACTCATTGAAAGGCTCCAATCTTCACCGTTAAAGACGGCTACTGTTGGAGTATCTCCATCCATCTTTTCAATCAACTCCCAGCGGAGTGCTGCCTTTTCTGCACCAACGGTAAATATTATTTCTTTCACTTCTGTGTGTGCTTTTAACCACTCTTTATAAGGAGTTCCATCTATTGTGTGTTGAAGAAGGAATCGTGAGGTTTTCATTGCAACATCAACACCAGAAACAGTATCACTAACAGAGAGATCTCTGAATACAGGCACTTTATGTCTCTTGGTCAGCAGACATTCACCATCATAGACCAATGTATAGGTTCCTTCTGGCATTTCGACAGAAAAGGAGGTGTCTGTCAAATCATTCAGATTGATGATTGGAACCTCATCTTTTGTTACATTATTGACGGCATAAATATATTCATCTTTATCACAGCTTATCGCATTTCCATTAAACGAAACTGTTCCACTTACTGTTCTTGGTGCAATGTTGATATCTATCTCTCTCTGTGTCAAATAGGATTCATCTGCTTTTTGAAAATCAACCATTGAGGTTAAAATACTATCACTGTTCAGATATTTCGCCTCTGAAAGAAACGGAATCTTCTCATATATCCCCTTGATATCATTAAAAAAGCCTTCAAACGCGAGAGAGTATTTCCGTGGGGTATAGATAGTTTTCTCTGGATCGACTGGATCTACTGATGCAATACGGCGGACAACGAGTGCCTCATAGGCATAGTCACTGCCTGTTGCACCAAGATTATTCATCGTAATCGAAGATGTACCATCAAATGAGAGTAATTTCAGCTTACCTCGTGTACAAGAGAGCTCTGTTGCCTCACACTCAGTCAGTGGAGGAAATTCGCCGCCTTTATAGGAGATAACGCCAAAAAGTCTTCCAAAATCAAGGGAAATATTCTTTGACGCTGTTGCCGAGAATCCTGCCCACTTATCAACTTTCACCCAGTTACTTGGATAGGAGTCAAGAGTTGGAAGATAGACGACACTGTAATTTGTGTGTGCACCACCTAACATCTCAAGTGAGTAACTTGTTGAGGCTGCAATATCGCTAATCAGTGTTCCGGCAATTGAGCCAAATGGCGGATTGTCAATCAAAACAATCAATCCTGCAGTTACAGGAGCGCCATCAATTGTGGCACTTCCACTTGTCGTAATAGTCGGAATATCAATAGCTACTTCACCTGATTCAGTGACTTCGAAACCAGTTGCCTGAGGAAGAACAACACCCTCAAAGAGAGGTGCTGCATCAGAAAAATAACCGATAAAATAGAGTGCGTAACTCCCTGTTGGAATGTCTAATCCATAGGCCGCAAAGTCAGCATACGAAATGGTAAATGTCAGTGTTTCATTGCTTAAAACAAGAACCGTATCAGTCGCGTTTGTCCCTGTTAATGCAGGAAAAGCTGCACCATTTTTTGTTACTGCTCCCGTAATATGCACAAGAGGAATGGCAATATCAATCGATTTGTCACTCTCTATTTTCACCGTATCGCCAACTTGAACACCGGTATCTGCCGTTTTACCAGTAGCCAAAATATGGCGGTAGTAGATATTGTATGAAGCCACGGGAATTTCAAACTTCTTTCCACTTAAAGCATCATCAACATCGGCAAGTTTGTACATTGAGCGGGTGTAGGTATGTTCTGCCCACAGTTCGCCAATTGCAGTCGAGCCAATGGTAATATCAGAGGTAACGGCACCAATGGTCAATGTCCGTTGTTTGATATCAATGTTTATCACCCCTTTATCGTCAGCTGAGATGCAATCGCCAGTATAGGGAGTATCGCCATCTGTTGCTTCATCACCATCAATCTCACTATCACCGTCAGTTGTTTCACCATCTGAACCAGAGGTATCTTTGTCTACTGGTGGCTGATAGTTATCTTTATCGACATCACCAGCATCTTTTTCACACTCTCCAGTGCTACTATTCCAAGTGTAACCATCATCACACTTTTCCCCGCTATCACCACACGAAACAAAGAGAAATAGTGAGAGCAGGATAATGCTCACAAGAGTAAAAAAACGAATCTTCATAGAAACCTCCACCGTATAGTCTATAAAAACATTATAAAAACAAAAATGGTATCGTCGTCGCAACGACTACTAAATAGATTGAAAAGAGCGACAACTGCATCTTTTTAATCAACAAATCAAGAAGTTTTAAAGAGATAAGCGAAAAGATAAATGAAGCAAACATTCCAGAGAGAAGCGTTGTCAAAGGAATTGAGACAGAGCCCATATCTTTGACCTCAAGCAGTGTTGCTCCAACGATTGCAGGAATTGCAAGCAAAAATGAAAACTCCATCGCTTGAATGCCTTTTGCTCCTCGCAACAATCCTGCTGCTAAAGTCGAGCCACTACGAGAAATTCCAGGAAGAAGTGCAAATGCCTGCACACCGCCAATAATAGCAGCATCTTTCCATGTGAGCTCAACACTCTCATCGTTGCGTTTTTGCAACTTTTTTTGCGCGACCCAAAGAATCAGCGCCGTCATTGAAAATGTTACAGAGAGCCAAACAATCGAATTTCGAATGTGGTCAACCAAAAACTTTACAGGAAACATCAGCAATCCTGTCATCATTGTTGCCACAATAACGGCAACAATCAACCGACGCTCTACCTTCATCTCTGTGTTAAAGAGTGCTTTGAACAGCGTCGCTATAATTTTTCTAAAATAGATGATAATTGCAAGGAGAGATGCGGTATGAAGCAAGACATCGTAGGCAAGTGGAACCTCTTTCAACCCAAGCAGATGCTCAGCTAACAGGAGGTGTCCTGAAGAGCTGACAGGAAGAAACTCTGTCAATCCCTGTAAAATTCCAAGAAGAATGGAGTGAAGCAGTGTCATCACACCCCCTAATGAGAGGAGAGTGGTGGTGGATCACAGTCATACGGTTCATCGGTGAGATTAGTAACGGTAATCTCTTTTTTCCCATCACCATTTGCATCATCAGCAACTGTAATATCATACACATCCCAACAGAGATTTGTTCTTGTCATCATCTGTTCTTGTGTGGCAATCTGAATAGCGTGACCATATACCTTTACAACAACTTTTGTTGGACCACTTTCTAAATCGTAACTGTGTACAATAACTTTATAAACCCCATTTGCTGGCTTGTTAACAAAGGCTGTTTCTGGACCCATGCCGGTAATATTATCAATGTCTAATCCTGGATCATCCTTATCAACACCAACTTCACCCCAATCTGGTCTATCTCCGCTGTATTGCGGAGCACAGTTATAGAAATAACAGTCTGTCTGTGGATCTGCGTAAGAGCCACTTGGCGCAATAAGGTGCAAATCAACATCGGCATCAGGATTATTCCAGACCATTTTGACACGCAAATCGTCATCTGGCACAGAGTTTATATCACACGATACTGGTGAACTAAGCGCGCCCTCACTATTTTGAACAACAAGACTAATGGTGTATAGCCCCTGCATAAGTGCTTGAAATTTTGTCTTTACCGAATCAGAGAGAAGATTGGTAACAGGCTTGGTGACATCATCAAAATCAACAATTGTAGCACCGGTCCCTGCTGGAGTCCTTTTGAAACGCCAGAGATACTTCAACCCATCAGTCTTTCCATTATAATCTTTACTCTTACTGCCGTCCATTGATGCCCAGCCAAGAATTGGAATCTCTTCAGGTTTACACTCAAGTGCTGCAATTGGTGCATTTTCTCGTTGTGGGCCACATTCAAGGCGGATAACAAGACTGGCATTCTCACCATATTCGGTAACATCATTGCTGTTTATAACCAATTCACCTTGTACTGTTTCAGGAAATTCGGTGCTGTTACGGCAGGTGATTTCAAGGGTCGTCGATTCGCCAGCGGCAACAGATGCGCCAGGAGCAAGTGGTGTCTTT
This sequence comes from bacterium, assembly GCA_023145475.1. Classification (GTDB taxonomy): domain Bacteria; phylum UBP6; class UBA1177; order UBA1177; family JAGLDR01; genus JAGLDR01. Next base: position 3,038 of record JAGLDR010000129.1, on the reverse strand, counting down.
ATAACAAATCCTGGATCGCCCTCTCCTGAAGAGTATCCAAGAACAATGTTCATACTGTTAAGAGTCAACGATGCAAGACCAACATTTTTGATAACCAATTTGTTAGCCTTCTCTTTACCAACATCTCCAAACTCCATCGTCAAATCATCAACAACGGTATCATCAGGTGTTTCAACAACAATATGGCTTGAACTCTTAGGATATCCAGTCAGAGGAATCGAAAATTTCGGTTTACAGACATCATCAGAAAAAATTTGCAAATCAACGGCAACCTTATCCCATGTTGAAACAGTATATTGAACACCAATTTGTGTCTCTTCACCCTTTTTCAAATAGATAGAACCTTCAGCAAGAGGATTAACCAAGATTTTAAAATCATCTGTGGGTGGAGAAATTGCCAACTGCTGCAATTTGAGCCCTGCTCCAGTACATTTGGTGCATTTATTTGAAATAGTAACAAACTTTTTCATCGAAACGGTGCCAAAATAGTCTGAAACAAAGGTCAATTTATCAACCGAAGCCTTTATCTTGTTATCTGTCCCAGAATAGTTGCAACTTGGAGTCGTATCCCCATGATCGGTATCCGCGACATCCAAATCGGACTGCTCCCTATCTCCCGTGTCCACAGGATCAGTCCCGCCTCCACACGATAGGATAAAAACGATTAACAGTAGTAAAAGTATTTTCATCTGTTTCATCTGTCTACTCCGAGATATCTTTTGCACATCTAAAACCTAAATTGTAGTAGCTGTAGTGCGGTACAGCTGCCACGCGGGAAAAGGTTGTTACTTCACTTGCAAGTGAAACCCAGCTCCCTCCCTTACTCACTTTTTTAGTGTCAATCCCTTCAGGCGGACCTTGAGGATCTGTCAACTCTTCAGCTGGAAGAATTGTATAGTATGAATCGATATCATACCAATTTGAGACCCATTCTGAAACATTGCCGGCCATATTATAGACACCATACGAGCTCACACCCTTTTGAAACTCTGTTACCTGTACGACATCTTCAAAAAGTGCCGAAAAATTGGTGACAGTATTCGCTGAATTATCTTCAGGTGCCTTCTCGCCCCATGGATATGTTTTGAAGGTAGCGCCTCTTGCTGCTTTCTCCCATTCTGCCTCTGTTGGAAGCCGCTTTCCAGCCCACTGACAATAGGTTGTTGCTTGATTCCAACTGACCCAAATGACGGGAAAGTTATCATAACCAACAGAATAGAAATAGTCAGCATAACGAATTGATGAAAGAGAGCGAGGTTCAATACATACACCCTCGGTTACACAACTCCGATATTGACGATTTGTCACCTCATACTTATCAATATAAAAGGCTGAAAGTTCTACTTTATTTTGCCCTTCACCCTTCTCAAGACCTTCTCCTGGCTTTACACCAGTTGGAGTATCTTTGGGTGCACCGTATGAAAATTCACCAGCAGGAATAGCTATCATCTCTGCTGTTTCACCTTCAACTGCCGTTACCTTCTCTACCAACTCTTTTGAAAATCCAAGATGGAAACTGCCAAGAAAATAGGTGCTGATTTTCACGATATTATTCTCAATATCCAGCTCATAACTTTCGGCTGGAATCAACTGATATGTCTGCCTGTCCATCGTATAATATGGTTGAATATCAACCTCATCCAGCAGATCAGGAATTGCACCTTCATCATACGGAATAATGACTGTTACAGGAACTTTAAACTCATAGGCCGCTGGTGCAACAATATAGATGTGTGTTACCGGCTTTGAAACTGAGGTAAAAGAGGGAGTATCTATTGAAAAGATTGTAAATGCAATCTCTTTTTCAACAGCCTTTGGTGGAACAATAATTGTTACATTATCAACACCGGTATACTTCCCACCTTTTGGGCCAATTCCCTTCCCGTAGGCTTCATAGACAACGCCTTCTGAGCCACCGCAGGAGAGCAAGGCAAACAGGCTGAAAGCCAGAGTAAGTTTAGTTAATATTTTCATCTATTTCTCCTTCTAACAACCACAAATGAAAGAGCAAAAAGAAGAGAGAGAAGAAGCATACTAACGCCATCGCGTCCGGTTGAATCAACAGCAATCTGCGCACAACCGCCCTCTGCTTGCTTCACCTTATATTCAGGTTTGTCGCCCTCTTGTGTCTTACTCCACTGGGTATCACTTTCACTACTTCCACCAGAGAGTGCAACACGGGTAACTGGCTCAACTGGGTCATTAGAATAGAAGGTAATTGTTCCTGAGTTATCACCCTCTTGATATGGTTTAAATGTTACACGAACAGCGTGACTTTCGCCTGGTTCGAGGTGTATTGTCTTAGGAACAAGTAAAAAGACAGAGTTGTCAGAAACAACCTGAACATCCATCGCTCTTTCACCCAAATTCTCAACCATTAACTCCCAGTTATCCTCATCGCCAGGGACGGTATTCGCAAAGTGATGAGCTCTATCCTGAATAAAGATTGCAGGAAAATCAAACTGAACATTTTGTGAGTCAAACAACCAAATCTCATCGCCTTTTGCCAACGGAATTGGAATATCAATTGGGAAGGTAATATCAATGATTTTAATTGTAACATCAATTGAAAGGATAAGTATCGTCTCATAGTACACTTTTGTTTCATAGTGAACAGGAATATCCAAATTACTCCCAATCAACGGTGGATCAAGCAAAATGTACTGCTTATCAGCATAAATCGAGCGTTGTGCCTTCTCATCAAGCACCAGGCGACTTCCAAACATCTCTACAAACATCTTTCCATCGAGATCGAAACTAAAGTGAATGAGATTTGCCAGAGAGCCGACAAACGGTATTGAAATAGAGAGTGCGCCACCAGTCAGCTCATCAAGAGTCCCGTCCCAAAGGTGAAAAGTATCAATGCTATCTTCGAGTGAGACAGGATTATCAACATTTCCATCAAGAAGAAATGGGGTAAAAACGCGTCTATCAAAAAAGCGTAAATCAAAATTCAACCATTTTGAAATCTCAGTTTCATCGCCAGTATAGCAGTTTTTATACTTACTTTCCATTTCGATACCATAATCCATCCAGGC
>JAGLDR010000128.1 GCA_023145475.1 bacterium | reverse complement strand
GTAAATGTTTTTGTTGTCTTCTCCCCTGGTTTTAAGGCAACTGCCTCACTTCCACTCTCAATAAAAACACTTTTGTTGTTGTTGGTATTAATCAAAAGAAGGCGACCTTTTGTAATCGCTCCTTTACCGTTATTCGTAACATCAACGGTTATCTCAACGGATTCATTATGCTCTAAAACACCATTGATATTACCTGATTTTTCAACAATCCTATAGTTAAATGAGACTTTAGGAGCCTTCTTTGGAAGGATAACCATACGAATATCTTGTTTTGTCAAAGTTGGTGTAATGTCATTTGTTCCAAGATTAAGAGTTACCTCAGCATCTTGCCAACTCATTGAATCAGGCAGTGTTACTATTACCTCTCTCTCTACACTGTTTTTAAAACTTCCAAAAAGCACTTCTAGATTTCCTAAATAGGCAATCTCTGTATCAAGTACGGCAATCAAATTTTCAACTTTCCCTGGATATTCCGCTCTAAACAGCAATTTATTCTCTTTCCCGGCCATCAATGGTGAGCCCTTAACGAGAGTAATTTTTATCTTTTTTGGATTAATATTTTTTGCTGAAACCAACTTATGCCACTTGATTTCCTTTTTATTTAACTGCTTTACAATGCTGTCCCACTCTATATCTCTGACGGTTGCAGCAACAGCCATAACAGATTTTCTCTTTTTCACACTATTTTGGAGCAGTTTCACCGCTACCTCAATCTCTTCATCGGATGCAAATCGCCCAACTGGACGATCTCTTCGCTCTTTTACCAATTGCTCTCTATCTTTGTATGGTTTGTAGTAACGAATGGTCAATGCCGGCGTTTGTGGCTTTTTGGGGCTATATTTGCTGACAATATGTTCGTCTAAATCTTTTTCAAGAAGCGGATCACCATTTGTTTTGAAGACACTCACTCGCTTTGGGTCTATAAATGCAGCAGCAAGCTCGATTTCAGGAACAATCCCAACCGACTGAATTGAGATATCTCCAGGGGTTAAATATTGTGCAATGGTAATTTTTAGTCCACCACCACCAGGCATACGAAAGAGATTTTGTACAGAGCCTTTACCAAATGTTTTTCTTCCAATAACTGTTGCACGATTATTTGATTGAAGTGCCGCTGTCACAATCTCTGAGGCTGAGGCAGAACCTTCGTTAACCATCACAATTATTGGAATGTTTAATATATCACTCCGCTCTGATTCTGCTTCCGTTACCTCATGCTCATCATCGCTAACGGTTGAAACAATTACCCCTTTTTTAAGAAAAAGATCTGATATCTTAATTGATTGAGAAAGAAGTCCACCTGGATTGTTACGCAAATCAAGAATCAATCCCTTCATCTTTTTTCTCTTAAATCCTTCAATTTTATCAAGGAGTTGTGAATAGGTGTTTTCATTGAATCCTGTTAGTTTTACATAACCAATTCCTTTAGCTGGCATAGCACCAATAACAGATTGAATTTTAATAATCGCACGAACAAGATGAAATGTCAGAAGATCTGGCTCTCCCTCTCGTCTCATTCTCACCGTTATTTTTGTATGTGGTTTTCCTCTCATTCTTTCAACGGCTTGCGCTAGTGTCATATTGATTGCCGACTCATCGTTAATCTGCATGATAGCATCGCCAGCTTCAATCCCGGCACGCATTGCAGGTGTTCCATCAATGGGCGAGACAACAACAATCTCACCATCATCATTCATTGAAATCACAATTCCCAGTCCGCCAAAATTACCTTCTGTATCGCTCGTAAAATCATCAAACTCTTTTGGAGTAAAGGCGTAACTATGGGGATCAAGTTTTTCTAAAAGCCCATTAACTGCCGTATACTCAATATCTAACATCTCACTCCCTTCAGGCGGAGTATAATTCTTCTCGATATAGCCATATATTTGTCGTAAAACAACAACGACATCGTATATATCTCTCAATCGAATAACCGCAACAGCATAGTGCTTGTTGTAGATCTGAAGATTTATAGTCTCTCTTTTACCCTTTCTTCCATTCCAGTTAAAAATTATCGCAGGATAGCGGTCTTCAAGGGCATCTAATGAGGCACGAAGCAGATCTTCTGGCTTTATTTTAGATTTGTTAAGGTAGCGTTTCTTTACTATGTGCGCCGTAAAGCTTGTTACCTCTGCCTGAGATATTGTTACATCTTTCTTTGTGCTAAATAGACGATCAAACATGCCGGCATTAATCACAAGAACAGATAACAAAAGTGATAACAACACTGACGCTATAAACAGCTTTTTCACATCAATACTCCTTTTTTATTATTTTTCTACTTATATCATCTTTAAGAAAGTCTCTATTAAAAAATAGATTCTATCAACAAACAGCGCAATATAAGACGCAACAGTATAGCCCAAAAGAACACCAAGTGCAACTACCATAGAGATGACCGCAACAGAATCAAAAATCTTTCCAGAGATTGTCACCTTCTTATAAGGCGAGAAGTGGAAGAGAACCGCTGTTGCAATCACGCCTGAAAGAAGGGGGGTGACATCTGACCAAGAAAAGCCACCTGTATGGAAAGTAGGAATAAACAGGGCGAGTTGACGAAGCACTAATCCATCAAATATTCTTGTCATAACCACAGCAATATAGACACCAATCCCCATCGCAACAATCCACGGAGTTCCTCTATAGATTACAGGGATTCTCCGAAAAAAGATTGGAATACTGAGCAAAAGTGGAATCAGATAGAGCAGATTTCCACTCATCAGAGGTGTTGCAATGCGCATATAGATAACATCTACAAAAAGATAGTATCCCAAAAGTGCCGCAGAGAGGCCTATAAAGTATGACTCTACCGCACGATAGACTCTATTCTCACGAAACATAGCACTTAATACTATCAGCGTGAGAAGAGCGGATATCCATACCCCTATATTATATAACTGCATCACTCTTTTTTCCTGAACAGTGTGTTAATCATCATCCCAACTAAAAGAAAAATAACGGCCACAATCAATGCAGTGATTGCCACCGACTTTTTTGAATAATCTACTGGTGATTGAAGCTGCGCAGCAAAGGCGAGACTGTTATAATTACCAGAAATCATAGCTCTTATTTGACCTGTTTTCACAAGTGGCTCTAACATCGGTCTCTTTTGAGCAGATGAAATAACATAGAGCGGTGTGTGTAGCTGTGCTTTTTGTCCAAAGAGGGTATAGAGCATTGGGGCAGGCATCCCATCAAATCCCACAGATCCAACAACAAAAACTGCCTGTAAATCGTGTAACTGCTCTATCTTATCATTGTAACATCCAAGATAATCAAGAGAGAAGTGTCTCATTGCAAAAAGAGAGCCTGGAGTAAAATTACAGATACTCCACGAATGATTAGGTGAAGATGCGCGGTAAGAACCAGTAGAAACAATCTCAGGAAAAGCCTCTTTTTCAAGAAGAAAGTTCCGAACTGTCTCTGCGCTGTTTTCCAGAATAAATCCGCTTTCAATCGTCAGAGGAATAAAAACAACCTCCATCTTTTTGCGGGAGAGATACCAAAGCAAAGTCGTAAATGCAGGCTCTATTTCTATCGATTCATCATAGAGCAAAGCAAGGTGAACAACAACCAGTGAGCCATCGGGAATAGCACTTATCTTATTAATGAAATCAGTTGATTGCTCAGATTTTACAAAAGAGTCATATGAAAAATTCAGTGAAATAGCCACCAGTAAAATCAGGGTAATTCCTATAATTAATCGTCCTCTATCGTTCATCGCACTCTCCCTTTGATTACAATGTAGAGTACATAGAACAGATAGAGTAAGAAAGCAACACCAGAACCAAGTATAACCGCTCGGTAAACAGCAATTGTAGGAATAAGAAGGAGACGCTCTAACAATGAAAGAGCATGGTTAGAAGAGGGAAATATAACCAAGGGAATTTGAGTCAGCAAGGTTAAGACTGCAGTGCCCAGAAATAGTAGTACTGTTGCCTTTTTATCACTCTTAAAAGTTACAATTGAAACGAGAAGATAGAAGAGAAGAAGTGCGAAAAAAGTTGTCTGTAGCGGATGTATAACAGTACGCATAACGGTACGAATAACTGCTTTTGATGGAGTAATACGATATTTTTTCAAACGGGAACAAAGCTCTTCTGTTTTTGGTGACACACCTAAAACGCTGCACTCTTGTTGTGAAATGGATCCTTTTGCTATATGTCGCACAAGGATATTAAGAGTCCGTGAAACTTTGTAAGCTGTCTCTGCAAACAGTTTTGCATCTCCAGCCGAAAAGAGTTCATCAATCTTTTTGTTATGAACGGGAGCATTCTTCTGAACCATCTCTCTCAGTGATTGCATTGAGATACCCGCCTTTACTAACAAATCATTTGTTGGATTCCAAGAGGGTGCTGTCATTTGAGAAACAACAAGAATTGCCTGCTTTTTCAGTGGCATATTTGCTAAATAAGGCTCTTTATCCATCTCTAACTCGACAACGGCTGGAACAATCTCTGGGTAAGAGAAGAGAAGCTCACTTTTTGCAAACCACGCTGTATTGCTGCTCACTAACAACAAAATTGGAAGCGTCATAAAACCTAAAAATATAAAAAATCCATGCCAGCCTGTGTCGCCCTCATCACCAATCATACTAAAACTACGATAGAAGAGCGAGAGGATGCCATAAAGCACCGCTGTTGCGAGAACTATGATAAATGATTCCATTAAAAAAGCTTGTGTTGACTTTAATGCAGGAAAGAGAGAGATAACAAGAGAGAAGAGTGCGGCTAAAACTATGACAATTGAGACTCCTCGCTTCATATTGCACCTCCAAATAAGTTGTGCAAAATGGTGAAAAGGGTGCTACTTTCCATAAAAAGAGAAATCGTAGTAGCAAGAAGAATGAGTGAAATTATAACTATCGACAAGATGGTAAAAAGTCGAACTAACAGCAGAACCAAGGGTTTCTGAAAGGCTGAAAGAAGGAAAAACAGCTCAGAACCAATACCAATTGCCGTAGTTGACGGAAGAAGAGAAGAGAGTGTATCAAGATTAACTGTTCCGACAATTACGCTGTTTTTTTCCTGCTTGAGAGGGGTAACACAGAGAAGAGTTTGCGAGGTCAAATCACCGACCATAATTACCATACTCTCTCCTTTTAGCCGAGAGACCTCTCGCTTCAACAGAAGCATATGCGTTAAGTCACTTCCACCACTGAAAATTATTGAGGAGAGCGACTGTTTCTTATCAACATATTCAAGAGCCATCTGGTGAATAACAGGATCAGAAGTATAGAGCGGAAGAGTGCTTCCTGCTTTTCTTGCTGTCTCATTCATCTCTCTGAAGGTGAGAAATCCAGCAAAATTCTGAAAACTTGCTGAAATACCGCCCCCCGTTGAAAAAATTATGTCTTTCCCCTGCTCTAAGGCATGAAGATGCAGTCGTTGAACAAATGAAGCAAAGCCTATTGTTACCTTCTCTTCTTGAGCTATACGGTTTTTTATAAAATGGGTGAAAAGAAAAAGAATCCCTGCAAAAAGTGCGAGCAATAACCACAAATAGAGCTGGTGGAGATTGATAATTGATGGCGATTCCTTACATTTTGGAGCATAATCCTCTGTTATTCCATTACTATTGATAACCTGTATGTAATAACATTGTGCAAAAGATGAAGCAATCATAAAGCGGGCGGGAAGAGTCCTAACCTCTTTCACGAAAAGGGGCTTTGTATCTCTTTTTTGCGCAAAAATCTTAACTATTTGCCCCTCTTTTAAAGCACCATCGACAGAGATTTCCGTAAGATTGGTAACAGCTGGATTGCCATGAAAGTGAAGCGTAAAAGCGTGGAGCGGCACCACCAAAAAGATAAGTATTAAAAATCGCATCATCTCTCTTCTCCATGTATTAGAAGAGCGGATGCATGGACACCATACTGCGGATGGGAGTGTGGAAGAAGGGTAACTGCGAGATTATCTTTCCTGAAATCTCTCATCTTCACACCATCTTTAGAAGAGGAAATATCCTTTACAATTGAAAAGGCAATAATAGAACAATTCGGTGAAAACCCAGGCGTGACAAGAAGTTCAACAGCGTCAAAGGTGATTGCATTTGCAATAACGCCTCTTCGTTCTGAATTAAGGAGTGCAAGAAGAGACTCTCTATCTAATGTACCCTTTTCAAGAAAGAGAGGGGCATTCTCATTAGATTCACTCTGTAAAAGCCCGCTGACACGGGGACCATATCCAAAACCAGCGGTTAAAAGAGTGCCAAAAGAGGCAATCTCTATCCGGTTATTTGTAATGCTTGCTACTTTTCCATAGGTATTTGTCTGCAGGGAAAGGGTGCCTTCTTCCCGTTTTATAACCATAATATTTCCTTCAAGAGAGACAAGTTCAACCACTCCATCATACCGAGATTTTAAAGCGGGAATCAAAAAAGAGAACCACCATCTCTTTTGATGTTTACTCTGCCGCAAGAATTGAGTAATGTAAGAGCTTTTTTCTCTCTCTTCATCTGAAAAGAATGCCTCTATTGCAAAAAAGAGTCTCACGAATGAACGAGGGTAAAAAATCAAGTTATCTCCTGCTTTTACAACATCACCAACAGAGACAGCAACAACAACTTTATCCTCTTTCTTCTGATTAAAAAGATGTGATAAGAAGAGTCTTTTCACCACAGAGGGAGTTGTTGCCATAATTGTATCAGGAGTAAGCACATCATCAACATCGACTGCTATTTGTGCCTCAGAAGAGAGTGATATTTTCTGTTTTATCAGACGATTCATCAGACACTCCTCAAGTCAATAAAGAGAGAGAACTCTTGCTCTTCACAGACAAAAGTGTGCTCTTTCTTTCCTGCTATTGTTCCACCAGAAAGCTCTATTAATGCCCTCTGTCCTGGAGTAAGCTGAAAAAAGTGACGATAGCCCGAGGTGAGCTCTTTTGTTGTCGTTCCGTCTATATCTCCACCAGAGATGAGAAGTTTTATACTTATTTTAGAGAGATTACTCGTACAATCTGGTATCAAGCTATACCCTTGAAAAGAGAGTGGTGGCGCTGTATTTTGCTCTACAACTATCTTTGCCTGCTCTGAGCTGTTCTGCGCCATTGCAGAAAAAACGAGAAAACGCTGATCATCATCAAAATAGATGTGAGCAAATGAGGCAAGAAGTTTTATGCTACTAAAATTCCTAAAAATGTCATCTCGCTCTTTTATCGTCTCAACAAGCTCCCCACCATAGACCAATCGGTTGCATAGATACTTCTGTTCTTTAGCTGAGCGTTCTTTAGAAAAAAGATAGGAATTTGTTGTATCGAAAAGGGCCTCCTCTGAAAGACCTGCCGATAGTATCGCATCTATGTTCTGGGTTGCCAATGTTACTATATCACTGGCGTAATCTTGTAGTAATACAGGGTTGTAAAACTCTGACCCCAACAAGAGTTGCAACGCTGGATAGCTCTCTATTTGAGGCAAGTCTCTATACTCAACCATCTTCAGATCTGACTGCCACTGGCCATCTTCTTTCCAAGAAACAGCATATACCACAAACGAAAAGGCATAGTAGATGACAAGAACATTATCCTCATAGAATTGAGAGATTTGGGTCGCCTCCTCTCTGATAGTTTCAGAAATAAGAGCCGCGTTTCCAAAAGAGAAAAGTGGAGAAAACTCAGGGAGTTGACTCTTCAAGCGATTCAATAGCAAAGCATTAACCGTGTCAGAAATATCGGTAAATAGTGTGGAATCTCTGTCAAAATGTGGGGAAAAATGAGAGAGTGAAAATGTTGGAATCAATCGTTTAAAAATCTCGTTCTTTTCAGCTCCGCTCCCAATAAACAGAAGTGAGTTGTCTGTTTTATCACTCTCTACAAGTGAGAAATAGTCAGCGAGTGTGACTAATCCACGCACAGGAGATGCTATCTCACCACCCGTTAAAATCGTAAGCTCCGGCTTCAAAAGATTAAAAGAGGAGACCATCTCTTCTGGCTTTAGCTCCATAAGATGTGATTTATAAAGTGGGGTAATAGGAAGCGAGGATATCAAACGCTCTATTTTATGCAATGAAAGCTTTGAAAGAGCAACAACAAAACCATTCAAGAAGTATTCAGGCAATAAGACAAAATGGACATCGTTAACACCCACCATATCCTTACTTCCGACAATGATGTTGCCCTCTTCATCAAGCAGAGAAATTCCCACCTGTTCTTCAATATCTTCAACAATTCCAGTGAAAACTGCATACTCTTGCTCAAATAAACCAGAAGGTTCAAAATGTTCACTGACGGCATATTGTGAGCGTAATTCATCTGAAACCAAAACAACTTTTATCGTATATGCTGAAAGAATAACAACCAAATCACGCCTATTCATTGCTGCTCTTCCCGCTGATGTAACAGGGTGTCACACTGCCGCAACCATTCTCTATTTTGCGTAATTTCACGGTAAGCTGTTGCTCCCTGCTCTGTTAATAAAAGAGAAAAAAGCGGAGATAAAATTGTTGCAATCGTGGCAAAAAAAGTAAAAAAGAAGAGAAGAAGAGAAATCAGAAAGTGGGCAAAAAAAGCGCCACCTCTACGGATAATCCAATCTGCAACACTCTCTGGGATAACAATAAATTTATGGCTATTCATCCATTTCAAAAAATAGTGGTTCTTTCTTATGAAGGAATTGTCGAATCTTTTGTAAATCACCATCCTCTATATTTGAAAAATGGAGACCCATTCCACGAGGAGTATCACCCTCTGATTGAGGAATATCTCTCACCCACACTACCTCTGCTTTTATCTGCAGAGCACTTCCATCGAGTCGAAGTACTATTTCAACATTTGTGCCGATTGGATAGAGCTGTGTTGTAGCAACAAAAAGACCACCTTGACTAACATCTTCTGTCATTCCATGAAAAAAGTTATGCTGCCCTTGAGTAGTTACCTCAAGTTCAATGGAGACTCTTTGTGCCACTCTATCGTTATGAAGAACAACATCATCTGCTGAGCGACCCGTAACGTCAACGACCTGCGTTACCTCTTTTGGTTTGTTTTTTTCAGACATACATACTACTCACAAAACTATTGTTCAATTTTAAATTCCACACGCCTATTTTTTGAGCGACCAGCACGAGTTCGGTTTGAAGCGATAGGCTTATCTGGACCATATCCCTTTGCCTCAATACGATCTCTACTGACACCATGCTTCACAAGGAAGTTGAGAACAGCCTCGGCACGCTTTTGAGAAAGGCGAAGGTTGTACTTTCTGCTTCCTGTTCCATCGGTGTGCCCCTCAACAACAATCTTTTTAATTGTTTTTATTGATTTAACAGCATCTGCCACCTCTTTAAGCATTTTAAAAGACTTGGCGTTAATAACCGCTTTTCCTGTCTTAAAAAAGACCTTCTGTTTCAACTCAATCTTAGCTGCTTTTACAACAATCAACTTATACTTCTTAGGACAACCCTTCTCCTCTTTAACACCAGGAGTAATCGGACACTTATCGTCGACATCCAAAACACCATCTTTATCGTTGTCAGGATCTGGGCAACCATCTTCATCTTCAAACTTGTCGATATCTTCTGGAACCATTTTACACTTATCAACAATGTCAGGGACGCCATCACCATCTGTATCAAGAATAGGACAACCGTAGTTATCTGTTGGACCCTTATCAAGTGGACACTTATCGTTGACATCTAGCAACTCATCACCATCATTATTTGGATCTGGACAACCATCTTGATCTTCAAATGTATCGATATCTTCTGGCTGTTCAGGACACTTATCAATTTCATCAGGAATACCGTCACCATCTTTATCATTCACAGGACAGCCTTGATTTGTGGCTGGCCCCTTCTTCAGAGGACAGAGATCTTGAGCATCAAGAACACCATCCATATCATTATCTGGATCTGGGCAACCATCCTCATCTTTAAACTTATCAAAATCCTCTTTGTCAAATGGACAGTGATCTATCTTATCTGGAATGTTATCACCATCAGAATCCTTATCAGCTGGACAACCTTTTCTTTCAAAAACACCCTTCACAAGAGGACACTTGTCATCTTTATCTGAAATACCATCACCATCTGTATCGGGACAACCAGCAAACTGCTTCAATCCTGGTTTTGTTGGACAGGCATCGTTTTTATCAAGGACACCATCTTTATCTGCATCTTTTGGAATGCAAGAATCTGCTTTTTCAGCAGTGATGTGAGCCATCGCTTTTTCTGCATTCAAATAGTGATAAACACGGCGATAATCACCCATATCAAGAGATGCCTGCGCAAAATCTAAATAACTATATGCTTTAGCAAGCTCAACAGGAACGCACTTGTCTGCGCCTCGCTTCTCATCTGCATTTAAACGAGCATGTTCATGTTTAATCTGTTGTTTTAGCTTTTTACCTGTTATACAGCCAACCATCATCAAAGCGGTCAAAAGCAACAATATGAGTAGTGTTAGTTTTTTCATTTGCCACCTTCCTTAGCGGGCTCTTTTTTGCGATATTTCTGGTAGAGTTCAAAATAATCGACTTTTTTCTTTTCGTCCTTTTTCTTATCTACTTTTTTATCATCTTTTTTCTTTTCATCTTTCTTTGGTGCAACTTCTGGCTCTTTCTTCTCTGCAGGTTTTTTAACAGGAGCAGGCGCTACTGCAGGTTTTGGCTCAACCTTTTTTGCAGGCGCTACTACTGGTGCAGGTTTTGGCTCAACCTTTTTTGCTGGCGGTGGAGTTACTGGAGCGGGAGCAGGAGTCGGAGCCGGTGTTGGAGCTACAGCTGGTTTTGCTGGAGCCACAGGTGCTGCTGCGGGTGCTGGTTTTGGCTCAACTTTCTTTACCGGTACCGGCGTTACTGCCGTCGCAGCCTTTTTAGGTGGCGCTACTGCAGGTTTTGGCTCTAGAGGTTTTTTAGGTACAATCACCTTAGATGAAGCTTTTTTAGGCGTAGCCTGCTTTAGTACCTCTTCAAAATTCTTAGAAGCCATATCACCAAGCCTAACCGCATAGTCATATCCTGCGTTTGAAGCAAATGTATAGGACTCTTTTAAAAGAGCTTCCCCTCGATAATACGAGACGAAAACAGGTCGCTTTTCTAAATCTTTAATCAACAGAAAAGCATTCGGTTTGACTGTCGGACGAGGTCCGTTCTCTACAATCAAATCATTCCCAACATACTTGACCAATGCTCTCACAGCTTTTTGTTGCAACGCATTTGCCTTTTTGATGGACTTAGAACTTCGTGCTATGCCACACGATACAAAAAGAAGTGGCACAACCAATACAAGCAAAATTACTCTTTTCATCACACACCCTGTAAAAAACCAGATTGAAAAAATGTATCAGAAAGTAAAGTCCGCGTCAAGTTTCCTCGATTATTAGAGATGTTATAAGTTGAGCCAATTTTTGCATTCTAAATATGGCTCAAGCCATTCCAACTCTTCAAGAGAATTTTCTTCTAAAAAGAGAAAAAATGCTCGAAGGATTTTAAACTCCATACCTTTCATCGCATATTCAAAACCCTCTTTCAAAGAGGATTCCCATTCATTCCCACCACTAAAATAGTTTATTTTGACAATAAGCAAGAGAATTTTAGCCACAAAATAATGTGACTTACGATTTTTTGCCATCTCTAGCGAGCGAGTCAACACCTTTGTTGCAAATTCAAACTGCTCCATTGTAATACATACTTCAGCAAGTTGAGACGAACTTCTCAGATAGAGCGTGTAAATAAAAAGAGGAAGTTGTTGAGGATCTTCCGCTTGATTACCTGCCAAACTATCATATAAAATTGTATACCCTCTCAGTGCCAAAGTGTAGGCATCTTGCAAAGAGTTACTTTCTAATAGAATATCAACGGCTCTATCTATCAGTATAAGCTCATCTTCTAGACAGCCAATTTCGTGCATCTTTTTCATAACTCCAACAAGCAATCTCAAATCAAGCTGCTCTTCGTCAAGAAGAAGAAGGTTGCCTTCTGACAGTAAAATAATGTGCATCATCTGCTGTTTCTTAGCTTTATCAAGTAATCTCTGCCAGAATGTACGCGCCCATTTCTTCTCTATAAAGCGCATCAATCGTGCATTCTTAATACTAAGAAGCCACGACATATCATCGTGTAAATCATCGGCAGAAAATGACTGTAAAATTGTTTGATAACTTCGTTGAGCAACTCCAAAAAAGCCCAACTTTTCCATATAAACCGCAGAGGAATAAAGAAAAGAATTGTAAGCAACACCTATTCTTCCGGCGAGATTGATATAACTTAAAAGCAACCAACGAGTGTTGATATCGGGAAGCTCATTCATATTGTGAGCAATTTTATCAACAACCATTCTATAAAAGGCACGCTCCTCCTCTCCTATCCGCATTTTCTTTTTTAAAATGCTTAAGATTGTACGGGAGGGAAAGGCGATATTTTCTTCTGTGATTGCAATAAAACCACTATCATTCAATCGCTGAATCTCATCAAACTCTTCACCAAAGATGGCAATATAGAGCCGTATTGGAATTCTATGAAGGTTAAGCAGGACGAGTCGCCTCAACAGCAGACTAGACTCCACTGGCAAAAAAGAGAGTCGGTTATTAATAACATCTTCGAGTGTTTTTGGAGCAACAAAATCTTCAGGAAGCTTAGAAAACCGCCAAGAATCTCTCATTTTAAATATTAATTTTAACTCTTTCAAAAACTCAATCATCTGCGTCGATGCAAGAAGATTTCCGCTAAATTTCTGGAGCACTTTTTCAATATCTACAGGTAATCTATTGACGGCTAACATCTCTTCTACTTTTTTTACAACAACATCTTTGCTAAATCCATTAAATTCAAATCGGTGATCACTATCAACAGAATGAAGAATTTCTGCCTCTGACGCAGAGACAAAAACAATGGCAACAGGAACAAAATTAAAGACCTTCTTCAGACGAACAAAAAACTTCATCGTCCGCCTATTAATAGCAGAAGCATTACGAACAAACCATAAAATAGGTTGTTTTTTTGCCGTTGCATAAATAACATGACTAATCAAATAATCAATATCATCTTTGGGTAGTTTTGTATTAAGAGGGGTGAAGTTAAGAGAGAGCAAGGCGGCGAGAGCATTCACCTTCCCAGTAGGAAGTGTCTTGCCTAAAAGAGCAGTAATCTGTTTCGCGACACTAGCAGTTTCTAGTTCAGAAATCTTAAGGAGAGAGCGTAAGAGGTGGATGAAAATCATATAATCAAAATCGTATTCGCTTGCTTCGCTGCTAATCACTGTAATATTTTCTGGCGTTGTCTGCTCAATAAATGATTCGAAAAGTTGGATTATCTCCTCTTTTCCTGCTCCTGAACTCCCCTCAAATGAGTAAAACCCACCACTCCCTTTTTGCAAATTTTCTATTGCACTGTTTTGGAGAAGAAGAAAGGAATCACCATGGAGGGTACTCATATGTGCGTCAAGATTTGAGAGCTCTATTGTGCGCTTTGTTGCCTTTCTAACTGGAGTAAGTGGAATATCTTTAATATTTTTCCTCAGAACCTCATCAACGGAAATAGGAATATCGAGATCGTCATCACTCTCTGCTGACCCTTCCTCTATTTTTGCCTCTCCTGAGACAAAGTCCATCTCTGAAACACTGCCACCATCTTTTTTTAAATTACCACCAACAATCTTATCAACATAGGAAAAATCTTTTTCAGAACCGCCAGCAATTGATGGCGGCGGTGCCATCATCGTGTCGCTTGATGATTCAGCCTTTTTTTCTTTTTTTCCTTTCTTTTTCTTTTTCTTCGGCTTCTCTTCTTTAGGAATCTCTTCGACTACTTCTTGAGGATTCTCGTTCTCTACAACACCGGCATCAGATAACATCGATTCAATATCGATTTGATCATCTTCGTCAAGAGCAAAGAGGACAGTAACTAACTTTGATCCGCACTGGTTACAAAAATTCATATCTTCAGGATAGAGAATTCCACACTTATCACAGCGTTTTACAAACTCTTGCCCACAGTGAGGACATGTTTCTTCACCTTTGTTTGGAACACTTTTTTTACAACTGGCACATTCCATCATCTACCTTCAGTGTGTGTTGTCGGCCTTTCACGAGGCTCAAACGTCTGCCACTTCGGAGGCATTCCAGAAAGAGTATATACTGCAACGCCAAATGAAGCTATAATTTTTTTTATGAAATGGCTCTTTTCCACATTAACAGAGATAGCAGTCGCTAACAAATCAACTACTGTTGCCCTCTTTCCAATAACGGTTACACTTTTTGCATTATCTACTGGATTCCCTGTCTTTGGGTCAATTATGTGGCTATATTTCTTACCATTTTTAACAACAAACCTTTCATAATCGCCACTTGTTGCCATTGCCGTACAGCTCATTTTGTCTGCAGATATTACCTTTAAAAAATCTCCAGGTTTGAGAGGATTTTTTATACCAATTTTCCACTTTTTTCCATTTTTATTGCCACAGACAAGCATATCACCACCAAAATTAACAATAAAATTGGTTATTTTATGCTCTTTCAACAAGTCACCGACACTATCGATCGCATATCCTTTTGCAACACCACCAAGATCAATCACGACTGCATCCCTCTTTTTTTTGAGCATATTTCTTTTGCAGTCACTGATTACAAGATCTGCTCCTACAAGAGTCGAAAGCCGTCTGAGCTCTTCGTCTGTTGGTGGCGTTTCACTCTTACTATCCCACAATTTGCCTTTTGCTTTATAGGTAATATCAAAGGCGTTGTCTGTCTCTACTCCAAGATGTAACGAAATGGCAACAAGCTCACAAAACCAATGAGGAACGAGAAGCTCACTCTCCTTTTTCAAGCGATTAAATTGAGAGACCAAACTCCCTTTCTTGTAGTAACTCACCTGCTTTTCAAAATTCTCCACACTCTGCTTAATCTCTGATTCCACTGCAATATTCTTTTGACCGGTATAGGTAACTGTTAAAAGAGTTCCCATGCCAGTAAAGGTAAATGATTGGACGGTATTTCTTCCAGAACAACTAGATATAAAAAGAAAAATAAGGGCTAAAAAACTACTTTTTAGTAACATACTTGACGCTCTTCATAAGAAGATTCGAGAAATGAGAGCGTTGGAACTTTGGACGCAACTCAACAAGATAGTTTGCCGCAAAAGCGGTATTAACAAAATAGACAAAAAGTCCGGTAATCAACAGGGCCTTTAAAAACCCAAAAAAAACTCCCATACTCTGATTGAACTTGCCAAGAGAGCCCTCTTTTGCGGTAATTATCCCCTTTAACATCCAAAAAAGCAGTCGATAGATGATAAACCATGCAAGAGAAAAAACAATGCTGCTTACCAAAACACCACCAACATTACTTTTAGGGAAGAGAGCTTGCACAGAGGGAAATTGAAAAATAACAATGAGCAAGATAAGAACAGAAAGACGAAGTACCTCTCTAAATCCTCCAGAAAACCACCCAGCAATCATACCACCAAGAAGCAGCATCAATACAACAATATCAACAACCATTTTATAGCCTCGCTTACATAAAACTCACTTGATTGTACGCTTCTCAGAAAAATTAACAATATTACCATCTATAAAGAGTGTCAAAAGGGGAACAGAATATTCGAGGGAGAAGTTTCCTGATGAGATTCCCCTTGAAAATCAACATCTTAAAAAGAGTGTCAGAGTATCTGAATCGGAGCGGTTGACTCTCAAGTCCTGTTGCTATAATTGCTGAAAACCACCACGAAGATTCTTCTGTATCAGCCGAATAGTGGAAAAAAACTTTCCCCAAAATATAATCATACAGATTGAGAAGGGTGCTCACTCCATATTTCTTTGCAAGAGAGGTGAGCTTTATTCTGTCAGCATTATGAAGGAGAGTCAGCATTCGACTCATCTTTTCATAGCTTAAAGGCTGTTCTGATGAAAGACCATCTGAAAAATCATGTACAATATAGAAAATTATCATCATCTCAATGGGTGGGAGAAAAATCTCAACACCATAGTTATCAACAATGCTCTCCCCTTCCCTAAAAAAATCGGAATAATCCATCTTAAAAAGATTAAAGACCGATTGGCCTCGATGAATTTCGATGGTTGATCCACTATATTTCACACTAAATTCATGATATATCTTTGAATAACAATAGTGTCCATCGGCAAAAGGTTTTAGTGCCCCAAACTTTGTAAGCACCCTTTTTGACTTTGAAAAATCTCTCTTTTCCACTAAAACATCAATGTCTGCCATCGTGCGAAGACCAGGAAAATCCTTGAAAATAGTCTTTAAAAGGTAGAGTCCTTTGAGTGGAATTGCTCTGATGCCCTCTTTATGCAAGAATGAGATAACATCAGAAAGGTGTTTTTCGCGAACAATCGCCTCTTTTTCATTTGTTGCATATATCTGCCTCGTCTCTTCTGATGCGCTATTGTCAATAGAGAGAAGCTGCCTGACAAATGAATTGTTGGAGCCTTTGTGAAAATCTCGATTAAAAGAGAGGTCAGGAAGGACAAACATCGCTAAAACGGTCTTTCAAAACTTTCTTTTGTATAGGAGCGTTGTTCATCAACAAAATAGCTGTTTGTCGAGCGTTTTGTGAAATAATGAACCCTTTTCTTATTGAAAACTCTATAGAGAACCGCAATAGGAAAGATAAAAAGATAAAAGGTGAGCGTCAGTATAACCGTTGAATTTATCGCCCCAATCAATCGGGAAAACCCAAGCCAAGAGCGCGCGATAAGAGTGGCAAGTGGATTATCAAACAGAGAAAGAAAAAGGAGGGCAACAGCACAGTAGAGCGCCCAATTGAAAGAGAAAAGTATATAGACCACCAAAAAAGCAAGTGCCAACACAGCAAGTGTTGAAATGAGCAGTTCTCGTTTCATGTCATCCTCTCAAAAAAGAGTATAAATAAATGGAGCCACCGCTGAGCCGCTGCCTAAAACAATAATAAATCCAAGCAGAAGCATCAGGATGATTGTTGGCAAGAGCCAGAACTTCTTTCTCACCCTCATAAAATCCCAAATATCTTTTAAAAATTCCATACTTTTACCTAATAACAGTATCCGTTAATACATGGTTGTCCACTGCAACACTCATAATCTATCTCGCAACTCTCTCCTGCGGGAATACAACTTTTGCTGTTGACCATCGGCCCACTACGCAAAACTAATGTTCCAAAACAATCAGGATTTTCATAGCAGATGAGTGCTCCCATTTGACATTCAAAACAGTCAGCAAGCGGCTCAGAAGCATTATATGTCGAACATTTATCATTTGTAGAAGAGCAGACAGCAGAGACACACTCTTTTCCACCACGAAGTACTTCTCCTTGAGGACATGCACCACAGGTTCCAAGACTTGCTTCATCTTCACACTTTAGTTCGGTAAAACCAGCATTAGAATAGCAACATCCTTGGGGACATTTACTTTCAGAGCACGCTTGAGATGATGCCGCCAAATTCAAACAACGACCCAATTTTTTGTTACAACGAAGATATCCGTATGTTTTGCACTCTGTATCACTCGTGCATCCATCGCTACATTTTGCAGAAACACAAATTCGTCCAGAACCACAATCACTATCAATCGTGCAATTCTCAGGAGTAGTATCTGCACTGTCTGAGGTATCAGCTGTATCTGCGGTATTTGCGGTATCAGCTGTGTTTGCAGTATCAGCTGTATCAGCAGTGTTTGCTGTATCGGCTGTGTTTGCTGTATCGGCTGTGTCAGCTGTATCGGCCGTGTCAGCTGTGTTTGCTGTGTCTGCACTATCAGCACTATCAGCACTATTTGCTGTATCAGCTGTATCTGCACTATCAGCGGTGTTTGCTGTGTCAGCTGTATCTGCACTATCAGCACTATTTGCTGTATCAGCTGTATCTGCACTATCAGCGGTGTTTGCTGTATTTGCACTATCGGCACTATTTGCGGTGTCGTTTCGCTTTATCGTATCGTTACATGAAACAACGATTAATAGAGCAGAAATAAGAATAAGTAATTTCTTCATCACTACACCTCTTGAAAGATTATTAGATAACAGTCGCACTGTTTATCACTATTTTTTCAACAGGAACATCATCATGATGGCCAACTGAGTGAGTATCACAGACACCAATCTGATCAACAATCTCTGTTCCTTCAACAACTTTTCCAAAGGCTGCGTATGCGTTATCTAAGCTTGGGACATCACCAGTACAGATGAAAAACTGGCTTGTTGCACTGTTTGGGTCCGATGTTCTTGCCATTGAAAGAACATATTTTGTGTGCTTCAGAGTTGGGTCAAGTTCTAGTTTTATTGGGTTATCAAGTTTATTCTTTTCAAACATACTCTTCATCATTCCGCCACCTTGAATGACAAAATCCTTAATAACTCTGTGAAAAATAAGGTTACTATAAAAGTCTGCTTCTACATGTTTTATAAAGTTTGTAACGGTAATAGGCATATTATCGCCATACAGTTCTATTATAAAATCACCTTTTGTTGTCTCAAATTTTACTCTGTTTGTTACATTCATTTCTCTCTCCTTACTGTTGTTCTAGTTTTGCTATTTCATCTTTAATCATCAATTTTTTCTTCTGCCACATCTTCAGCTCTCGCTCTTCGTGTGGTGTGCGATGGGTCTTTGCTGCAAAGGTCTCAACATCATTGTGAAGTACCTTGTGTTCCTTTTTTAACTCTTCAATTCTCTCTTCTCTGTTTTTTTGATCTGTCATCATGATACGCTCCTCTTTTATGGTTTGTATATAAAGATTATTATCATTTGAAAGTCCTGCTGGCTGCAACACATAGTTAAGAAAAAGCGGGGATTTTTCTATATCTATTGTCTGAAGCAGAGCCTCCTCCGCTGGATGGCGAAATGGCACATCCGCTAGCTCTATTTTTTTGCATATATTACCCTCCATCTTTGTTATAAACTGCTCTGAATAAGAGGTGTCACTTGAAGCAACAAAAAGTTTCTCAGAAGAGATAGAATCGGTAAATCGTTTGAAATCTTCATCTTTTTTAAGATGTATATCTTTTTCTATGGTGCTATAGTGCCCATTTTGAAACCGGTAGGTAGAGACAAACCACTCCCCTCTGTTAAAGGGAATAACAACCGCTAAAACATCTGAAACAGGGGGTGCATAACACGAAAGTATATCACCACTTGAAACAGTGTTTATAAGAGATTTTCCTTTTGAGAACAACCAGCCGCCAATAAAGGCAATTCCACTTTTCACTCCCGTAAATGAGCCAGGACCAACACCAATAAAAATCTTTTTATCTTCCATATCAACATCGCTAAAAACTGATAAAAAGAGTGGAGGAAAATGAGTCATAAAACTTTTTTTATCCACACTGTGAATAAGAGAATATTGCTGCAATCCCTGCAGGGAACAGAATATTGTTTGTGTACTACTATCCCACAAAAAGCTGTTATCCACCGTCCGCTCCAAAAATATTTATATAGCGTAAAATATCATTTGTTACCGCAAACAACATGAGTGCCATCAAGAGTATTAGTCCTCCCGTCATCAACCGCTCTCTTATTTTTCGAGAGACTGGCTTCTTTATTATACCCTCAATCGTAAAAAATACCACATGCCCGCCATCTAAAACAGGAATAGGGAAAAGATTGACCAGTCCAAGATTGATACTTATCACTCCCATCATGTAGAGAAAAACCTTTAATCCTCTCTTTGCCGCCTTTGCCGATATATCAAAAACCATAATTGGTCCACCAAGACCTTTTGCTGAAAGTTTTCCTGTTATCATAAACCAGACCCCTTTCAATGTATCTCTTGCTATATCTTTTGTGGTAATAAATCCTGAAGCCACAATGTAAGAGAGTGGATTTTGTCTCTTCACCTGGGTGGGAGGAAGGTGTTCAAAAGAGAACTCTGCTCCCCATTTTATCCTGTTTTGTTTTTGACCTGTATAGGGATTATCCTTATCTTCAAACTCAACAGGAACAGATATATTTGCTTTTTCGGAGCCCCTTATATAGCTTACTGTTTTTACTTTTTTATCTCCCTTTTCTCTGAGATAGTGGACAAATTCGTAAGGTATATTAACTTTCTTTTCATCAACAGCTGTTATAATATCACCTTTTAAAAACCCAGCTTTTCCAGCAATACTACCCTCTTCTACACTTTTTATAACCATTCCTGCTGGATGCATCAATAGAAGTAACTCTTTTACCTCTATCGGACTAAGGGTTGACGCTATTTTTTTTCCAGATCTTAAGGTAAGTATTGTCGACTTTCCACTTGCGAGCAACTTTTTAATATCGTAATATCGTTTGACTTCTACTCCACCTACCTCTAACACTTTGTCGGTAGAATTTACCCCACCAATCGAGTAAGGAATATATATTTTAGAGGAGACTATCTGCGATGAGATACCTATTTTACAGTAGTCAACCCTCTCTCCAAAGAGGTTATTATAAGAAGATTTATCAGGCGTTATCTTATACATTACCTCTTTATTAGTTATTGTTTTTATTAACTTTAATGATATTGGCTCGCACGAATTATTAACCATTTTAGGCATATATTCAACAATATCATCCCAGGTATGTATAGAATTGTTATTCAGAGCTATAACTCTATCTCCTGCCTCTATTCCAGCTTGTTCAGCAGGAGATTCATAAGAGACAAATTCAATAAAAGCGGCGGTTGTTTCAAGCTGATATGAAGCAACAACCATATAGATAGGAATCGCAAAAAGAATATTTGTAAGAGGACCAGCAAGCACTACTATAAGTTTTTTCCACCATTTTTGATGGCTAAAAGATACTTTTTTATCCTCTTCACTTACATTTTTCTCATCTTCTAATGACTCTCCTGTCATTTTAACATAGCCACCAAGAGGAATAGCAGACAGCTTCCACTCGGTATCACCTATCTTTTTTGATATAATTTTAGGACCAAAACCGATAGAAAAAACCTCAACCCTTACCCCAACTAATCTCGCCGCTATAAAATGGCCTAACTCATGAATAAGTATAAGTATAACTAATAATAAAACCGCTGAAAACATATACAAAATATTCCTCCATTACACCTTTTATAGTGTTATATACTCCCAATTACTCTTTTTATTCTCTGAATCAATATGGGAAACTATAAATTGATTTTCCATTGTCGTACAGTATGAAAAAATCATATCAGATCTCGTAGCATCTATAAAACCAATAATATCATCTCCTATGAAGAGGGACTCTATTCCCAAATCATTGAGTAGTTGTACCTCTGCAAACTTTAATATCAAAGAAATTAATGATTTTTCTCCCATTGATATCGATTTTCCTCGCCTATTGAGGACTATTATTTTTATAATATCTAAATGAGGACCGTAGAGTGAGTACCCTTTTAAAAGCTCTTTATCTATCTTACTATTTAATTTTTCTTCTATATTTTCATCCTGGTCTGGTAAAATAATTTTTAAAGAGAGTGGGAGAGACATCTCTTCAAATATCTTTTTTGTTATTTTTTCAATATTCTGTGCGATGATTTGTCTCTTCTTTACTATCTCTTCTATATAGGGAATAACCGCTCTATTAAGATATAACAATCCATTCTTATTACCATTTCTCAGCAGAATTTTTTTCTGTTTTAGATATGATTTATAGTTAACGACCGTACTATAAAATTTCTTTTCCGTCAGAAATATAGCTCTATCTAAAAAGTCTCTTTTTTTTGAAGGCGGACCATCAACTATTTTTATATCTTCAGGAGAGTGGACAACAACAGAGGCTGCTTTCATTATATCTTTTCTGTGAGCTGCCTCACCATTTTGAAGTATTTTTTTTCTTCCATCTCTATCAAATCCAAAAGAGCTGTTGTGTTCCCAATCAAAATCATCTTTATAATTTGACTCTACAAAAAGATAATCTTCATCATCTTTTATCATATCATTCAAGTCGGTTGTTCTAAAACTCTTTCCATTCATTATAAAATAGAGTGATTCTAAAACAGAGCTTTTCCCTGATCCATTTTTTCCTGTTATCATAACTCTATTTGAAAAAGTAAGTGATAACTCATTAAAACATCTAAAGTTTTTTATAGAAAGAGAGTTTACTCTCATTAAATATTAAATTCTCAAAGGCATAATAAGATGTACATAATCATATTCTTCACTATTTTTTATAATAGTAAGTGGCTTCAAACCTTCTTCAACAACTACTGTTACTTTTTCATCATCTATAATACCCAATACATCTAAAAGATAACGAGCATTTATACCAATTGAGAGATCTTTTCCAAAAGGTTTTTCAAGAAGTATCTCATCTTCAGAATTTCCACCAAATTCAGAGTGAGCATTCATAATTAATACATCACCTCTAAAATCAAATTGAGTTGCCCATATTTTTTCATCTGTAGAGAGTGCTATAACTCTTTTAACACCTTCTATTAACTCTTTTTTATCTATAACACACTTATTTTCATCACTCTCTTTTTTTGAACTTCCCAATACCTCTCTATAGTTTGGAAATTCATTTTTCATAAGGCGTGATATAAATACAATTTTATCCGATTTTATTAATAATTTTCCATCATTAACTGACATATAAACTTCTTTTATATCTGCAAATATTCTTTTAATTTCATTGAAGTTTTTACCAGATATAACAAGACCCTCTTCTATACCTTCAACATTAAAATCAAAGTTTTTAAGAGATATTATAGAAAGTCTATGGCTATCAGTTGTTACTAATTCTATATCATCTGATTGGGCATCTCTATTGAGTAATATACCACCATATGATTTATTTATATTATTATCAGTCATACTAAACTGCAGCTTTTTAAGTACATTTAATATGCGTGAAATATGTACAGATATACCTTTACTATCATCAAAAGTTTCAATCGTTGGAAAATTTGAAGGATCTGAACAAGGTATAGTATATCGTGATCTTCCCGATTTTATATTGAGAACTTGTTGTTGTTCTTCAAAATTAAATTCAACCACCTCTCCTCGAGCCAATTTACATATGTCAAAGACATATTTCGCAGGGAAAACATAAGTTCCCTCCCCTTCTCCCTCTTCAAAAGGAACAGATATAACAACTGAAGAGTCTAAATTTGTCGCAATCATTGTACATTCAGTTTCTGTTGTTTTGAAAAGAATGTGATTTAAAATAGGCATAGTATTCTTTTTTTCTATGCTTATAAAACAACGATCAAGCGCCTTGGTAATAACTTCTCTTTTAAAAGATCTTTTAATCATTTTATTACTCCTATTATGTTAAGAAAATATTTATTATTATTATATGTCTGTTCAAACTGTTTGTAACTTTCTAATATCTTATTTTTGTTTCTAATTTTTATCTTATTTTTGTCTATTATTTCACCCTCTATTTGTTTGCTTCTTTGTGAACAAGTTATTGCTATATGAGTTATCAACATCTGTTTATAAACCCCATCATTCTGATAATTTATTAAGATCATCACTTAGTTTTTTCACTATCTTAGCTATGTTTTTATTTTCCAACATTAGCTCGTTCACCTTTTTTATAGAAGATATAATAGTTGAATGACTTCTTCCACCAAAAAAGGCACCAATATTTTCGTAGGTATTTGTAGTAAGTTGTCTAGAAAGATATATAGCAATCTGTCTTGCTCTTACGACTTGAGTTGGTCTTCCTTTACCAAGTATGAGTTGTGGTCTTACCTTAAGATAAGTAGAAACCATCTGAAGAATGTTATCCATTCCAATATATATCTTTTCTTTAATCATGTTTTTAAGTATTTTTACTGCGAAAGGTTTATCTATAATATTTTTTCCAACCATCTCCCCTGAAATTTTAAGTGTCTTCAGAGCTCCTTCAATCTCTCTTACATTCCTTCTTATGTGTTTGGCTATATATTCTATCAATTCAGTTGAAAGTTCTATATTGAGAAGAGATATTTTTTTTTGAATAATTGCAATTCTCATCTCATATTCTGGATTTCTTATCTCTGTTGTTACTCCCATAGAAAAACGACTTTTCAACCTGTCATCCATATCATTTATTTCACTTGGATATTTATCTGAAGTTAAAATAATCTGTTTTCCTTCGTTGTGAAATTTATTAAAAATAAAAAAGAGTTCATTTTGAGTAGCCTCTTTTTTAGAAAAGAACTGAATATCATCTATTAATAAGACATCATATTCAAGAATCTCTTCTCTAAATTGCTGCACTCTTTTTGTACTAATTGATGATATATAGTTATCCATAAAATTCTGTGAATCAAAATAACAGACTTTTTTCCCGAGAATTTTTTTTATATATTGTCCAATTGCATGAATAATATGTGTCTTTCCTAAACCAGTTTCTCCATAAATACAGAGAGGATTATAGTGTATTCCTGGGTTTTTTGAAATAGCAAGGGAGGTTGCAACAGCAGTCTCATTACTGGGACCTTGTACAAAGTTATCAAAAGTATAATAAGAGAAAAAAGGTGATGTTTGTATAATTTGCTTCCTCTTTTTTTCTCCTTTTTTAATAGAGGAAAAAGGTATAGTCTCCTGTTGAGTATGACTATCCTTTGTGAAGGCTGTAGGATCAACCTGGAAAGATACAACAACTTTAGAACTAATAACCTCCTCTACACATCTTTCGATTGTTTTGATGTGACCACCTTTTTTAAGAAGATTATATAAAGTTGTTGAAGGACAGACGAGAAGCAACTCTTTTTCACTTTCAACAGCTGGCTTAATACTGGTACTAGAAAAATAGGCTTTATATGTGTTAGCACCCACAACATCTTTTATTCTTTGTGATACTTTTTTCCACATATAAATTCACTCCTGAGAAAAGATTCCGTCAAGCTTTTCAATTTTCTGACTTGTATTCTCCCAATCTAGGTATAATTTATCAAGATTTTTTTGAAGATTTTTTAACTCCAATGATAACTCTCTAATATTAGCCCCTGTTTTAGTAAGTTCTCCCTCACTCTTTTCAATAGATTTTTCACATACTTCTATCTCTATTTCAATATTATTTATTATTTTTTTGAGTTTATTAAAGAGTTTTTTTTGTTTTTTACTCTCTTCCCATTCTGCCTGAGATGTTGTTTTTTCTTTTTTCAATGGTGCTGTTTTAAAAGATTTTACCATTTGAGGTTCTTGCTGATGAGTGTATTCTGAAAGCTTTCCTGGAAATTGTACAATGCCACTTTTCTCAAAATAAAAGATTGTATCAGCTATATTTTCTATAAAATGAGAGTCGTGAGAGACGAAAACAACTGTTTCAGAATAATTTTGAAGATAGCGTAAAAGAACTTTTCTACTCTCAATATCTAGATGTGTCGTCGGTTCATCAAAAAGAAGAACTGTCGAAGGTATCATTAATAATTTAAGAAGAGCCAGCCTTACCTTTTCTCCGCCACTTAAAGCCGCTATTTTTGTATCGAGCGACTCTTCTAAAAAGAGAAAAGAAGCTAAAATAGAGCGAATAGATGGTATTTTATCAAAAGGAGTTATAGTGTGCATAAAATCTATAACCGTCAAGTCTGGAGGTAATGACTCAGCCTCATGTTGACGATAGGTAACAATCTTTCCTTGTTTGTATGATGATATAGAGCCTTTAACAGGTTTTATTATTCCCGAAAGTATATTTATAAGGGTAGACTTACCCACTCCGTTCTTTCCTACCAGCGCTATTTTCTGACCTCTTTTTATAACGGTTGTAAGATCAGTTATAATAGGTTTGGTAGCCTCATAGGAAAAAAAGCTGTTCTCAAGGGTGAATGATATGTCTCCACCTCGGATTGGCTTAGGGAATGAGAAAGATACCGTAGTAGAAAGAGGTGGAACTTCGACAAGAGCGTTTGTTAGCTTGTCATATTCTTTAACCGCGCTTTGAGCGCGGGATGCGGTATTTGCCTTTGAGCGGAATCTCTCTATAAACGCCGAAAGCTCTTTGAGCCGTATGAGTTGTTTCTCTCGCTGTTTTTCTAGAAGAATTCTTTTAGAAATTCTATCTTTAAGATAAAAAGAGTAATTACCACTATATTTTGTTATTATACCGTTCATAATTTCCCATGTCTCATCACTGACACTATCAAGGAATTCGTGATCATGGCTAACAGTAACGATAAAACCTTTATATTGTTTTATCCATTTCAGAAGAAATGCAGTCGATTCGATATCAAGATAATTTGTTGGTTCATCAAGAAGTAATATATCAGGATTTCTCATCATTGCCGCAGCAAGAAGAAGTTTAATACGCCATCCACCGCTTAAAGTGTCTGTTTGTGCTGCAAGAATTTCCTCAGAAAAAGAGAGTTTCTCTATAATATCTTGTTTTGAGACATACGATATTGAGCTTATCTCTTCTGCTTCTATTTTTTCATGTATTTCGTGAAGTTTATGAAGGGCGGGGGATTCTGAATCTTTTTCAATTTCATCAAGGATTTCCGCCTCTTCTTTTAAAAGAAGAGAGAGCTGTTCGCTTTTTTCAAACTGTTCTAAATAGCTGATAACGCTCATAGATGGAAGGGAGTAAGCAGCGTGTTGAGATATGGTATGAACACTCTTTCCCTTTGGAATAATCACCTCCCCAAAATCTGGTTCAAGAGCGCCTGATATTATAGATAAGATGGTCGTTTTTCCTGAGCCGTTAGGACCAACGATGGTCGTTCTTTTTTTTGTTATTGTCTCGGTTAAAGGGAGTATTATATCTTTTCCAGCGTATGATTTTGCTATATTATGAAGATGTATCATAGAAGATATCTTCTCCTGTTTTAGTTAAGGAGTCATCGCTGTTTTTAATGGTAATAAAGTTAATGCTTTTCAGAGGCATTGCGTTTTTATTTTTTCTCTTCCTTGCGTGCAATAAGAAAAGTGAAGGATTATTTGTTTGATGTTCTTTTATAAAAATAATCTCTTGTGCGTAAAGCGAGTTTCTTTCTAGGTTTGCAAGAAGGTATTGCATTCTTTCGACAGGGAAAACAACAAATAAGTTACCACCCTTTTTTAATATCTTAGATGATTTCTCACTAAATTCAGGAATAGTAAATAAAACCTCATGTCTTGCGTTATATTTGCCCGTATTATCGGATAAAAGTTGACTATTTGTAGAGCTAAAGAATGGAGGGTTAGAAAAAACAATATCATATCTCTCTTGAAGAGCGATAACATCTTGGGAGAAAAAATCTCCACCGATAGGATTTATCACATCATCAAGGTTGTTTGCCGTGATATTTTCTTTTAATAAAGAGGTGGTAGCCTCATCAATCTCAACTGCTGTTATATCTCCTCTGAATCCTCTTTTTTTAAGCAAGATAGATATGACACCAGAGCCAGAGCCAACCTCTAAAGCACCACCTGATGAAGTTTTGTTGGATATAAACCAAGCAAGAAGAAGTGCATCAGAAGAAAATCTAAAACCATTTCGAGGTTGACGGATAACCGTGTTGTTGTTAAATATAGTATCGGAAGTAAAGAGATTGTCAGTCATAAATCTTTCTAAGAATATCGTTTTTAGAGATGGCACCTTCACGAATAATTTGAAAGTTGTGTTTTTCAACGCGAATAATGGTCGAAGGGAGGTTGTATGTTATATTTTTCTTATTAGAGTAGGAGTCAGCATCAAAAAGAAGAATACCATCGATTGAGCTTTTAAAATAGTGGAATATTTGCTCATAACTTGTTGCGGGAGTCATTCCTGCAGGGTTTGCGCTTGTGCTGATGATGGGATGTCCCACCTCTTTTATCAAAGAATTAAGCATTGGATGTGATGAACAGCGGATACCGATAAAGCCTGTTCCCCCTGTTACACTGTCGGGAATCTCATCTCTGCATTTGTGAATAATCGTGAGCGGTCCTGGCCAGAAGAACTTGATAAGTCTCTGTGCAACGGGTAAAACATCGTCAACAAGCTCATCAAGCATATTGAGGTTGTCACCAGAAATAAGAACAGAGAGAGGTTTATTTGCGTTATTTCCTTTAATCTGCTTGATTCTTTTGAGAGCATCTTCATCATAAATAACCGTACCAAGCCCATAAACGGTTTCAGTAGGATAGGCAATAACAGAGCCGTTTCGCATCTTCCATGCCGCTTCTTCCAGTGAAAAGATTTCCATTTAATGCTCCTTCTGAAGTTTTGTTGAGAGATCTGCATCCTTTTTATATACCGCTTCTGCCATCGTTTTTCTATAGGTAAGAAGTTTTTCATTAAGATTGTCATCAGAAAGAGCAAGGATGTTTGCAGCAAAGATAGCCGCATTCTTTGCGCCATTGATAGCCATTGTGGCAACAGGAATGCCCGATGGCATCTGAACGGTTGCATAGAGTGCATCAACGCCATTAAGAGGTGTTGCGTTGATTGGCACAGCAACGACGGGCTTTACCGTGTAGGCAGCAACAACGCCAGCTAAGTGTGCAGCAGCGCCAGCGCCAACAATAATAACATCCCCAGTAAAATCTTTTATAATTGTGTGTGTTCTATCTGGTGTTCGGTGGGCAGATGATATTCTCATTTCAAAAGTAATATCAAAGAGTTTGAGAGCGTCAACCGCTTTATTCATAACAGGAATATCACTATCAGATCCCATAATAATTAGAACTTGGCTCATATCACTACCTCTATTTTTTTGTTTTCTTATCTAACTTATTAAAGTCGTCAGACAAAGTTAATATCTCTTTTTCGAGAGTTTCGATACAGTTGTTCATACCATTGAGAGAGGACAAATCTTTTTTTGTTGCATAGGTTTTAACAAAATGAGAGCAGGTAAGAAGATTTGTAATCAGTGTTTTTGTCCGCCGAGTAAAGGTATGTTCTTTCGCCTTTTCAGCTGAGAGAAAAGATTGTGTGTTCGTGAGAGTTGCGTCGACATTCTCAAGGAGAGATACAATATCTGTAGGATTCGTTGCTTTTGCAATGAC
The DNA here is from genome assembly GCA_023145475.1 of bacterium. Lineage (GTDB taxonomy): Bacteria > UBP6 > UBA1177 > UBA1177 > JAGLDR01 > JAGLDR01. The sequence goes on along the minus strand of JAGLDR010000128.1, from coordinate 9,581 downwards.
AAGACCGGCAGAAAGGGATATAAGCCTATATGAAAGGGTGATTTGACCAATGGCGAGTGCGTTATACTTTTTCTCAACGAATGATATTGTTGTTGCCGTTAAAGAGAAAGTGAGTAAAAAGAATAAAACAAATGCTATTTTCTTCATCGCTAAAGCCCTCCGCTTTTTCCGCTGGCATTATACATATTTATCTCTAAAACGCAAATTTTTAGCTATTTTACGAGCTTAAGAGGGTTACGCGTGTTTGATAAGAGAGATAGCTGAGGCTGCAGAGTGGTTTATGGTGCTCTTATGCAAAAGAAGGGAGTGTGGGAGTGCTGGTTTGAAGGCTGGGGCGTGATAGAGCACGATAGAGCCATTCTTAGCGAGCAGAGGAGCGAGTGAGCTGAGAAAATCCTTCTCATTTGAAACCGCTTTTAGGAATATATAGTCAAAAGATAGAGATAATGTCAGGGCATTTCCCATAAAGACAGCAATGTTATCCCCGCTCAGGATTGCTTTAGCATAGGAGAGAAAGGATGTTTTTTTGCGAATAATATCAGAAAGTGTGAATGATGCCTCTTCATAGTAGAGAGCGAGCGGTATTCCCGGAAATCCTCCTCCACTCCCAAAATCAAGGCATTTTTTCTCATTCATCTCTTCAGATAGTGTGGTAAAAAGAAGTGAGTCAACCAGCTGTCTTTCAATAAATCTTTCCATCTCGCTGTTTGCCGTAAGCTTGTGGGTTTTATTCCACTTTAGTAGAGCCTCGTAAAAGAGCCACATCATCTCGCCAAACTCGTCGGTGACGGTTATCTTTTCTTTCTCTAAGTTCCCTGCTAGAAGGGGCAGGAATGTTTCACGTGAAACATCTTTATTCATTACTTTCTCCTTTTTATGTGCATGTAAAGTATCGATAGGGCCGCGGGGGTCATGCCAACAATCAGTGATGCTTGGTCGAGATCTTCAGGTTGAGTTACTACAAGTTTTTCAACAATTTCATTAGTGAGTCCAGAGAGTGAATGATAGTCAAATGATGCGGGAATTTTGATATTTTTTAGATTCTTCATCTGCTTTCTGTGGCTATTCTCTCTCTCTATAAAACCACTGTATCTAATCTCAGAAAGGATGCATTGCGTAGAGCGCAGTGATGAGGGTTTGAGTGGTATAAGTGGCTCAATAAGAGAGAGAGGAATATCATTTCTGTTAAGAAGGTCAGCAAGGGACATCTTTTTTGATATGGGGTTAAGGTGGTGCTTTTCAAGTATTTTATTTATCTGAGATGGGACGGTAAATGTGCTCTTAAGAAGAGTGAGTATCTCCGATACTTCAGTGGTAAAATTGTGAAGTTTCTTTAGAGAGTCTTTCGGAAGAAGCTCGTGTTGTTCCGCAAGTGGGAGTATGCGTTGCACAACATTGTCATCGCGAATTGAAAGCCTATTCTCAGCACGGGAGGTGAAGAGTCTATACGGCTCATCGACTCCGTTTGTAACGATGTCAGAGATAAGCACTCCCATATATGATATGGTGCGGTTGATAGTAAACTTTTTATCTTGTTCTTGTGAAAAATAGACGGCGTTTATTCCTGCGACAACTCCTTGAGCTGCCGCCTCCTCATAGCCAGAGGTTCCGTTGATTTGCCCAGCAAGAAAGAGTCCAGGAGTCGCTTTGCTCATCAGCGACATAGTAAGTTCTTGTGGGTTGAATGCGTCATATTCAATAGCGTATGCAGGTCGAGTAATGGAAGCATTCTCAAGACCAGGAATCGAGTGGAGCATTTCTATCTGTGTCTCAAGAGGCAGAGATGTAGAGATACCGTTTGGATAGTATTCTGTTGCGTCCCACCCCTCTGGTTCAAGGAAGATGTGGTGTTGATTCCTGTGAGGGAATTTCACCACTTTATCTTCAATACTTGGACAGTATCGCGGACCAACTCCCGTTATGCTCGGGCTGTTTCCATAGAGCGGAGAAAGAGCGAGGGAGCCAGATATAATATCAAGTGTTTTTTGTGTAGTGTGAGTGATAAAACAGGGTAGTTGATTTAAAAGAGGCTGCGTGGAATTGTAATGAAAAGGGGTGTAATCACTTTCTCCAGGTTGCCTTTCTGTTTTTGAAAAATCGATACTTCTTCCTAAAATTCTGACGGGGGTTCCTGTTTTAAGTCTAAATGTTGAGTGACCTAAATCGACAATTGATTGTGTTAAATCGTTAACTGCTGGATCGGCAAGTCTTCCGCCTTCAACAATTTTCTCTCCGATATGAATAGTCCCTTTAAGAAAAGTTCCCGCAGTAATAACCACTGATTTAGCAGTGTGAAGAAATCCAAGAGATGTTGAGACAACAAAAGTGCCGTCAGATTTTTTTTCAAGTGATGTTACGCCATCTTGTAAAAGCGAAATATTGGGGTTAGAAATCAGGGCATTTCTCATAAATGAACGGTAGAGTGCTTTATCATTTTGAGAGCGAGTTGCTTGAACAGCTGGCCCCTTTGTTCGGTTGAGAACCCTATATTGAATAGCAGAATAATCTGCAGCTTTTGCAATCAGTCCACCAAGCAAATCAATCTCTCTTACAATTTGTCCTTTTGCTTGACCACCAATTGAAGGGTTGCAACTCATCTCTCCGATAGAGTCAATTCTCTGAGTTATTAATAAAACAGCATCAGAATATTTTGCTGCAATATGTGTTGCCTCAATTCCGGCGTGTCCTCCACCAACAACGATAACATCAAATAGAGTCATAAAATCGACCTCCGTATCTTAACCATGAGAAACAAACTCGACAGCTATGGTGCTTTGCTATCCCCAGCAGTAAAAACCGCTTAGACAGCGAATGCGTGCGTGATACGCTGTTTTCTAAAAAGTGGCTCAAAACTTTATTTTCCAATGCAAAAGGAGCTAAATATTTTCTCATGAATATCATCTCGCATCTCTTTTCCGAGGAGTGAAAGAAAGGTGTCATGAATATTTTTAATATGATAAAAAAAGAGTCCAACATCTTCATTTCTGGTCGTGTCAAAAAATTCAAGTTGCGATAGAAGTGTTTCAAACAGTTCGAGTTGCCACTGAGATGTCATAGCAGGAAGATTTGCCGCTGGCGCACGATTATTAAGAAGTTGTGAAAGTTGAGCTATAAGTTTATCAACGCCAGCCCCTGTTTTTAGGGAGATTGGCACTGCATCGTATGGGAGAGAGGGGAGCGATGTTAGAAGATCTATTTTTGTTAAAAGATAGATGGTGTCATCAGAATTAAAACCTTCTTGTATCTTATCGTTATCCTCAGTCCAACCGAGGTTTGCGTCAATAAGATGAAGCACAATATGAGCGGCTTTTATCTGTTCTGTTGCACGGGTAACACCCTCTTTTTCAATAGCATCGTTGCTTTCTCGGATTCCTGCGGTATCAACAAGTGTTATCATGTGATTATCCAGAGAGATTGTCTCTGTAATAAAATCTCTTGTTGTCCCAGCAACCTCTGTTACGATTGCTCTCTTTCTTTTTAGAAGTGTGTTAAAGAGTGTGGACTTTCCTGCGTTCGGTCTTCCTGCTATAACTACTCTCAAACCTTGATATTCTCTAAGTTTGAGACTATTCTCATAGATAGGTTTGATGGCATTTTTTGTCTCATCAAGCACCTTTTTGAGTGTGTTTGGTGGGATATTTTCATCGACATCTTCAGGAAAATCAATAAGTGCCGTTGCCACAGCTCGAAGATTAAACCATCTCTCTTCTAGCTCCTCTAAAAGAGTGGATATATTGTGATGAACTAACTCTTTGCGTTGATATGAAAGAGCCATCTCGCTCTCTGTAGAAATCAGTTCATCTATAACGGAAACATCGGTAAGAGTGCGCTTTCCGTTAATAATACTGCGATAGCTAAATTCGCCAGCTCGTGCGTGATATGCTCCAAGAGAGATAATATAGTCAACAATCTTTTTAGCGTGAAGAGAGGCACCGTGAACATGCAGTTCAACGACATCTTCACCAGTATATGAGTGAGGGGCAGGGAAGGCGATAACAATTGCCTCATCAATTGGCTCTTTTTTCTTATCAAAAATAACAGAAAGCGTTGCCTTAAAAGGGGTAAATTGCCTTTTCCCTGTTAACTGCAAGGCGAGAGAAATGGCCTCATCTCCACTGATTCTAATAATTCCAATGCTGCTTCCTTCACTTGATGCAAGAGCAACAATTGTTTGGTTAAGTCTTTGGAAATACATCAGATTATGGACATTTAGGGTATTTTAATACTTCTGCGGGAACTTCTGGATTATCTTCATCAAGATTGGGCATTTCATCAGGACGATAAAAGTCTATATCATTTGCTTTTACAATGATTTTACCACCTTCAACAGGGTTATCTTGCCACGCAAACTCAACATAAACTTCACCAGTTGAAGCCATCGCCATGACACACTCTTTTCCATTTACAAAATCTATAACACGAAAACGGACAAGATCTAAAAATCCATCTAAAAATCCACCAGTCGTAAAAATATTCACTTTGTAATACTTATTTTGTTTCAGTGGTCCTGGGGAAAATTCAATCTCTACACGAGGATAGACCGGCTTTCCAGCCTTCCATGCAAACTGTTTAATCCATGTTTGACTTTTAGCACCAGCTGGCATATTGACAGCATACGACCAGACATCATCAGCTTCAAGTGTTGGAATTGGCGTTTTGTCTCTAAATACGCCAAGTATAGTATCGAGGTGCTGTATTCCTTGTTCTGCGTAGACAGGATCCCCAACTTTGTTTACATCTAAAATGTAATCTGTCTTGAAATCCACATGAATAACACCGAGAGGACCATCATCGTGTTTAATTGCACATGTTGAGAGGTCATATCCTTTGCAACTATCTTTGCAATATGCAATCCCCTGAAGATAGGTATTTAACTGCATACAATCAACAGGAATAGTATCGCAAAATTCCTCTTCATCCACCGCACTGTTTCCACATTTTGGCAGAGGAATGACATCGCTATCTGAACCACCTTTATCCACTGTTTCAGAGCCACTATCTTTATCGGGAACCTCTGTTTTATCAACCTCTTCATCTTGCTGTACGCTTTCATCGTTTTCATCGACTACATTGGCATAGTCCCAATCAGGTAAATCACTTCCATTGTTGTCATCACTCTCTTCCCCACAACTAGTAATTGTGAAAACAAGAAGCATTAAAAGTAAATATCGCATTGTTCTCCTCCTCATATATGCAGATATATAATACCCAATTCACTTAATTCTGCAAGGATTGATTGCAGGAGGAATATAATGAGAAACTTGATTGAGAAGAGTAGAATTGTTACAGTAAGCTGTTTTGATAACGAATTTATTACAAGGGCAGGGGCGTTATGACTAAAACAGTATTGATAACTGGTGCATCAGGTGGCATTGGAGCAGAGCTTGTTCCATTTTTTGCGGAAGCTGGATACCATTTGATTTTGGTTGCGCGATCAGAAGATTTATTGCATAGAATCAAAGATAGAATGGAGAAAGATTTTAACAGCAAAGTGGTTACCTATCGTGCTGATTTGAGCATCAGAAACGAGAGAGATGAGCTTATAGCAAAAATAGAGGCCGAAAAACACACTGTTGAGATTCTGGTTAACAATGCTGGCTTTGGTTTGCACGGCACCTTCGCAAATCTCTCACTTGAAAAACAACTTGAAATGATAGAGCTTAATATTTCCGCCGTTACCCATCTAACGCGAGCATTTTTACCAAAAATGGTTGAAAACGAGAGTGGAAAGATTCTTAATGTTGCAAGTGTCGCTGCATTTTCACCGGGGCCTAATATGGCTGTCTACTACGCCTCAAAAGCGTTTGTATTGAGCTTTTCTAACGCCATCGCCTCAGAGCTGAAAGGGAGTGGCGTAACCGTCACAACACTCTGCCCTGGACCTGTTGCAACAAATTTTGGAAAAGTTGCCAAATTTGAACACTCAAAAAGTATTCCAATGCAATCTGTCACCGCAGCTGAAGTTGCTCGTCAGGCATTTGATGGTGTTATGGCTGGCAAGCGAGTTGTCCTTCCAGGTTTCACTACCAAACTGTCAGCATTTCTTCCTCGACTTGTTCCGACCGCCTGGGTGAGTGCAATTGTGAAATCTTTTCAGGCGACACGGAAATAAAATATCGTAATTTCCCCTTTTTTATGGTAGTAATAAAAAAGATTTTTTGTATGGAGAGAAGATGTTTACAGGATTGATAGAGACAACATCTGTAGTTCAATCAATTACAGGTTCATCAGAGAGGACTCTATCCATTCATAATCCGTGGAATTCTGGCGTTGTAGTTGGTGATTCTATCGCGGTTGATGGTGTCTGTCTGACGGCTACAACGGTAACGACTGAGACACTTTCATTCTTTGTTTCAGCAGTAACAGGAGCGCGAACAGCAGCAAAGTTTTATCGTACCGGGGCTGTTGTCAATCTTGAGAGAGCGCTTAAGGTTGGCGACCGATTGCATGGACATTTTGTGCAAGGTCATGTCGATACGCTTGCTCGCGTCTCATCGGTGCAGACTCTTTCTCAAGGGAGAGAGGTTACCATCGAAATACCGACTGAGTTTTCATCGCATCTAATTCCTCGTGCCTCTGTAACGGTGCAGGGGATAAGCCTTACGATGGCTGCAGCAGACTCCCATTCGTTTTCTGTTACACTTATTCCTGAAACACTTAAACAGACAACTCTTGGGACAATTCTCCGCTCTGGAGCTCTTTTGAACATTGAATTTGATATTTTAGGGAAATATATTCTATCGACTCCAAGCGATAGAAAGATGATGTCGCTGATGGAGAAATTATAATGGTGTGGTTAAAGTTTGCAGGGTTATCCCTATTGATAATTATTTTTGGATGGGGTTTGGCAAAAAAAGCTGATTTTCTTGCTGAAAAAAAGCAGTGGGGCAAGGGAATTGTCGGGTTTGTATTGCTTGGTTTTGCGACATCTTTACCAGAGCTTGTAACGACCCTATCGAGTGTTATCTGTGTTCACAACGCTAGTTTGGGTGCAGGAAATATCCTTGGGAGCAATTTTGCCAACTTTTTCATCCTTTTTATGTCGCTTATTTTTGCGAAAACAATGCAAAAAAAAGGATATATAGATCTTGAAAGTATTGCATCACTTGGGATGTTTCTACTCATTCTTGCTTTCTATGGATTAGCTGCATATTTTCACGGAAATCCTCGACCATTCGGAATCTCTTTTTGGGGTATTTCGATGATTTTTCTCTTTTTTATGAGTATCGTTGTCCTTCACAAAACAGATTCGGGCGCAGAAGAGAGAGACCAAAAAGAGAGAGAGGAATACAGATATCTTTGGCTCTATACCCAACTTGCGTTTATGCTTGTGGTGTTGGTTATAACAAGTTGGCAAATATCAATCGTTGTTAATGAGATTGCCACATTAACAGGCTGGGATAGCACGGCTGTTGGCGCCCTTTTCTTGGCGTGGGCAACCAGCTTTCCAGAGCTTGTTGTGACTATTTCTGCAGTCGCTATTGGAGCGACAGAGATGGGAATTGGCAATATTACTGGCTCTATCATATTTAATATGATGGTGCTTGGCGTTGCAGATTTGTTTGCAAAAACCGGGGAGTCTCTCTTCATATTAAACAACAAAACCACGCAGTTAATACTTTTTCTGATGATCAATACCGCGGTTCTTCTTATCTTGCTTACTCGTCAAACGCTTCCTCGCTTCTTGAAGATTTCGGTCTGGTCTGTTATAATGATGGTACTTTATGCAGTTGGTATGTTCCAACTGTTTGGATAGGAGGGAAGAGATGAAGATAGGAAAAAAGATTTTTGCAGTTCTTTTTATTGCCGTTGCCGCTCTTTTTGTTGCTGTTTTTGCGCAGAGAAACGAAGGTATCGTAAATATTGATTTGCTGTTTCACACATTTTCTGAAGTTCCTTTGTGGCTCGTGCTCCTCTTTGCATTTCTTATAGGAATTATCTTTTCAACACTGCTTCTTGCGTGGGACCTTACCAAAATTCACGCCTCTTTGGCAACAACAAAAAGAGTGAACAAAAAACTTAAGAAAAAAATCGCGATTCTTTCAAAAGAGTCTCATTCTGAAGAAGAGAGTACCGATGAAGAAGACGATGATGATGAATTGCATGATGATGGGGAATAATAAAATGGTGCGAAAACTGATTACATTTTTTCTATTTGCTTCGTTTCTGCTTATTGGCAGTTGCGGAGGTGATGACAACAAGGGGATGGAAACATTGCCTGTACCTGGCTTTTTCAGTGAATATCTTGAAACACTGTGCGATGCGTCTGCTCAGTGTAACGGTGGGTTTATTACACAGGCAAATGCCAACTATTGTCCTGGAATTATGAGTTCATTGAGTAGCCCGTATGAATTTTTTCATCGTAAAGAGTTGGTGATTTTTAACCAGAAATATGAAGCTCTTAAGCGTGCTGGAGCGAATCAGCAGTTGTTGATTGATAAAAAACAAGTGGCAGTTTGCCTTGAAATTATAAAGCAACTCGAACCTTGTAATCCCCTTAAAGTTTCACTTTTTGATATAGTTGAATGCCAGAAAGCCTTCATTGGTCAGACACTGCCCCACAATCCTTGCTATCAAGATGAGGAGTGTGCGGGGGGTTGGTGTGATTTGAATGGCGGAAAGTGTCCAGGGAGCTGTGTGCTTTACCGTGAGGCAAACCAAGCGTGTAATGATAGAATTGATAAGTGTGAGCCAGGATACGCCTGTCGAGGCTCTGGATGCTCAAAGGTAACGCAAGGAGTTGCAGGAGATCCATGTTCAAGTGATGAGCACTGTTCTGACTATCTCTATTGCAGAATTAACGAAGGAGATGCAGCAGGTCTCTGCCTTAAAAAGAAAGAGGCAGGAAAAGTGTGTGTAACCTCTGAAGAGTGTGTTATTGGTCTTGAGTGCGTCGATAACAAGTGCCTTGGAACGCTGATTGAAAATAGTGCCGGTGGCCAGTGTGATAACACAACACGATTCTGTAACTATTTCTCTCGCCTCGAGTGTTCTCCAGCAGGAGTATGTCAGCCATTGCCAAATGGTCCAAATCAGCTCTGTTCAACAGTCTGTGAGCCACCTTTTTATTGTAGTGGTTCTCAGAAGAAATGTATATATATGAGTGAAGGCGGGCAGCAGTGTGAAGCAAATGAAGCGTGCAAAAGCTATCTGTGCAGCAGTGGAATCTGTATCGTTCCTGATTGTGTTCCGGTAATTGTCGTTGACTAATTTTATGAGATTTTCCTTTTTCAGTGCGTTATTTTTAGTTTCTTTTCTTTTTTCTTGTGCATCTACGCCACCACCACCGTCAAATCAGCCAGAGCCACCTGTTGAAGAAAAAGAGCAGAGTTTGCCCCCACCTCCCGCTTTTTTTGAGTTAAAGTGTGAGGATACAACCATCTCCTTGCGGCCACAAAGTGTCTCAGTGCCACTATTTGTCATTGTATCACAGCAACACTGTCCTCCGTGCAAAATTATTTATAGACACGCAGCAGAGTTGAAAAAGCGATTTGGTGAACGAATCCAATTTACGGTTATCTATAACGATGATGAGGAACATCAGGTTGATGGTCTTTCTGTCTGCCATCTTAAAAAAGATA
>JAGLDR010000127.1 GCA_023145475.1 bacterium | reverse complement strand
TCTTTCTTAGCTTCTTCTTGCGTCTCAACTACAGGAGCTTCTTGTGGAGCAGGCTGTGGTTCAACTTTTGGTTCAACAACAGGTTCAACAACAGGTGCAGCAACAGGTGCTGGGGCAGGTGCTGGTGCAGGCTTTGGCTCAAGTTTTGGTGCCGTCCCATCATCGAGTTTTCCAATAATTGGCAAGTTTGCAAGAGTTTTTGTCCCATGAGGACTCTTTTTGATTCTCTCGGTTAAATCTTGACCAGCTTTAATTCCATGGTGACTTCCGCAACACCAGGACTTATTATGAGTAACATCATAGACTACACCATCAATGGCAACCCATGCTGTTCCATCACGCATTTTAAGCTCTTCAAGAGTGATTTTCCGTGGTGGAATCTCTCTCTTCTTTGGTGCAGATGCACACGAAACGACAAACAACAAGGTAACAGTAATCAACAACAACAACAAAACTTTTTTCATAACATAATCTCCTTTTATCCATTCATTCGACGCAGGATAGTACCATACCACCGCAAAAAGGCAATATTTAGTGAATAGAGCCATAGGGACGACCAAAAAATAATCAAAGAATTATCCCCTTTTCCCAACAAAACATCAAACCATTTATCCAAACAAGCGAGGCTTTATTAAGAAAACTAACAAAAAACTAACAGAAAACTAACCGCACAGAATTGACTCACTATAACGATGCAGTAGGATTAAATCAGTTTTTTTCTGGATGAGAAAAAGGAGATAGAGCGAATGGATTGGACTCAGATGTTTTTTACCGTTTTTGGTGGACTTGGACTCTTTCTGATGGGCATGAAGATTATGTCCGAAAGTATGCAGAAAGTCGCGGGAGAGAATCTTCGCCGCATTTTAGGCATCTTGACAACAAATCGCTTTATGGGTGTCTTTGTTGGATTCTTGATTACCGCAATTATCCAATCTTCATCTGCAACAACCGTGATGACTGTTGGGTTTGTTAATGCATCTCTCATTACTATGCGTCAAGCAATCGGCGTCGTACTTGGGGCAAACATCGGAACAACTGTTACTGGCTGGATTGTTACGCTCAAAATTGTAAAGTATTCACTTCCGCTTATTGGCACGGGCGTTATGATGCTCTTCTTTTCCCGCAAACAGAATTTGCGTTATATCGGTGAAATTCTTTTTGGTTTTGGCCTCCTCTTCTTAGGAATGACCATTATGAAGTCAGGGTTTGCACCACTTCGAGAGAGCGAAGCTTTTATCGAGTTATTTAACCATGTTAACACCTCAGGATACGCTGCCATTTTTTGGGGCATTGCAATTGGAGCATTTACCACACTAGTCATCCAGTCTAGTTCCGCAACAATCGGCATCTCGATTGCCCTTGCCTCTCAAGGACTGCTCTCATTTGAAGGTGCTGTTGCTGTCATTCTTGGTGGAAATATTGGAACGACTATCACCGCACAACTAGCGATTATTGGTGCGTCTATCCCCGCAAAACGGACAGCAATGGCTCACACTCTTTTCAATGTACTCGGTGTTGTTATCATTCTCTTTGTCTTCGTACCCTATATTAAAATGATTGACTGGATGATTCCTGGCTCTGCCGATATGACCATTACTGCAGCTCAAGCAACAGAGGCTTTAAAAGAGGGAACAAAACCCTATATCGGCGAACATATCGCAATGGCTCACACCCTCTTTAATATTGGAAATGTCCTTGTATTTATTCCCCTTATTGGATTCCTCGCCAAAGTATGTGAAGCCATCTGGCCTGAAACAAAAGAGTCAAAAGAAGCAGCTCAGCAGATGCAGTTTAAACACCTCTCTCACAATCTCATCAGCACACCTGCAATAGGCATCTTAGAGGCTCACAATGAGATTGAAGAGATGGCGCTTCGTGTCTCAAAGAATGCTGGAAGAATAAGAAAAACAATTAATGAACACCGAGATTTTGAAAAGACAAAAGAAAAAATAATTGCAACAGAAAAACGAATTAACAGATATCGTATTATGATTACCGAATTTCTGCTTTCACTCTCTGAACAACAGATTAGTCACCACGATTCTATCGTTGTAGGAAATTATATCACCCTTGCACACAATCTTGAAAAATATGCTGATTATGTCATAAACATCTCTTTCCGTTATCAGGCTATTGCACAATCTAAAAAAGTTCTCAGTGATACGGCAGAATTGACACTAACAAAGGTGCTAGACAGCATAACCGAATACTATCAAATCACTACAAATGGATTCTCTAGCAGAAAAAAGATTTCACAACACTTTCTTGGTGAAGCAGTCGAGAAAAAACGAGAGTTGAAAGATACCATTCAAGAGGCAAAGATTGCCCACTTTGAACGACTTCGAGAAGGTGCCTGCAATAATGAAGCATCATTAGGATACACTGAAATGCTCACTGATATGGATGGAATGGTTTCTCAGGTTTTTAATATCGCAGAAATCGTTTCAAACTCAAAATTTAGCGAATAATATCTGAGGAGTCTATTCCTCAAATGACCCGCTCTTCATGATCCGGAATCTCCATCTCAACCATATCAGAGACAAGATTCTTCAACCACTTTTTGGTAAGATAGCGCCACATACCAAATATCATCTTAAAAACCTCATCTG
>JAGLDR010000126.1 GCA_023145475.1 bacterium | reverse complement strand
TGAATACAAGTTTTGTTGCTTTTTACTCTCTTTTCATCTACTATCAACTTCTCTTTTTTGCTCTTTTGGTGAGGTTTTATTTCGTGTATATTATCACTCTTTCATATTGTGGGAAACGGTATCATGGTTGGCAAATTCAGAAAAATGCCAATACGATACAGGCTGAGCTTCATAAGGCACTCTTTCGTATATTCAAAAAGAATACCCAGCACCCAGCAGGGTGCAGCCGAACAGATACCGCTGTGCATGCTTTGCACTATGTGGCAACTGTTTCAAAAATTCGTGATATTCCTCCAGAAAATCTGAAACGAGGTCTTAACTCACTCCTTCCTGTTGATATTCGAGTTCGTAATATCGAGGTACAAGATGGGTTTGTTGATGCAAGAAAATTGGTCTTTGGAAAGCACTATCGCTACCTGATTTTTTCTGGTCAGACCATCTCACCATTTATGCATGATTTGATGTGGCATAGTGCCTATCCACTTGATGCAGCCTTGATGCAACAGGCAGCCAACCACTTTGTTGGAAAGCATGACTTTGCAACATTTCAAGCGTCTGGGACAGATATTACCTATACTGTTCGCTCGATTTACCACGCATCCGTAACGCAAGCGGGTGACTATATTATGGTTGACTGGGTTGGAGATGGCTTTCTAAAGCATCAAGTTCGCACAATGACCGGTTTGATTGTTGCCGCAGGGAGAGGAAAAGTTTCACCAGATGATATTCCCGCCATTATCGGTGCAAAGAATCGAGATGCAGCAGCTGAAACACTGCCGGGCAAGGGACTTTATCTTCATACGCTGTTTAGAAATGAGGGCGAATCTGAAAAGTATATTCCACCGACATCATTTCAAGAGATGTTATTTTAAGATAAGGAACGAGGTAATTTCGTAACATTTTGAAGAGGTGTGTCGACTTGATACCTTCCGTTATTTTCCGGGAGCAGGAATATATCCATCAAAAAGTTCTGTTTTATGTTCTAAAATATAGTCACAGTCATCACTTTCACCAATCGGAACCATATAAAAGTATGATTTACTCTTATCTTCGCCAGGGAATGTTGGAGAGCCATCTTTAAGAAGTGTATTGCTATATTGATAGACCTGTTGCCACTCAAACCACTCAACAAGACCTTCAATTTTGTTAGCAGAGACAAGACCATCAAGGGTCGTTTCAATTTTTTGGCACATACTAACATCGCCATTGATAGCTCCAGATGCATGCATCATCAGCCCTGGGATTCCATCGCCATCCCAATCTTCTACTCGTGAATCGTTTTTGTCGGCAGGCATATCGTCTTCTGGATTATTCGCAAGGCAGGAGCGATGTTCATAGTGTGTCGGTTGGATAAAGTGTGTCTCATCACCAACCTTCTGCAGAAGAACATTTTTGTCGACAAGTGGCAGGGATTGATAAAAGGAGGGTGGGACAACTGCCTCAATCAGAGCGCTGCCATCATCAACCTCGATAGAACACATTTTATAAGTCGTTGTTATCTTTTCACAATCTTGAGAAAGCGAGATGCGGGCAATCATAATTGACCATGCCGGAATAGTATTGACAATTGGTGCTTTGGTATAACCCTCAAAAAGCATGATTTGTGCCCAGTTTTTTGACAGAGCAGGCATTGAACAGGTGATAATATCTTCATCAACTGCAAGCTCATCTTCATCAAAAACAATGACATCTTCGTCTATTTGTGAGTTATCAAATCCTTCTCCATCAAAACGGTCGACATCAAGCAAATCTTCATCAATCCAGGTGTTGTCATCTATTTCGTAGTGAGCGTCAATATCACTTTTTTCATCATCTTTATCTTCATCAATATCTTCTGTTTGCTGTTTTTCTGGAATCCCGCACGACGAGAGCGTTGAAAGCCCAAATGCATAAAGAAACAGGAAATAGTAGTATAATACCTTAACTTTTTGAACTCGCTTCGGAATGTGCATTTTTACTCCTCTCCTTTTGTTGTTGAATCGACTTCACGATATTCAACATCTATAACATCTTCATCATTTGTGATTGTATCGTTTGAATGCATTTCTGCATTAAATCCGTTTTCTGTTTGAATGTGAATGTGCCCTGAAGCAATCTTTTTTGCAAAATAATCACCAAAAAAGCGGAGCCACATTGTTCGTGTGCCAGGAATAATAAAAGAAAAACCGAGTGCATCGGTAATAAAACCTGGGGTAAGCAAGAGTATGCCGCCAGCAAATATGACCAACCCAGCAATCATCTCTTGCGCTGGCATAATCCCCTGGTTAATCTGTTTTTGAATAGATGTAAGTGCGCGTAACCCCTCTTTTTTTGCGAGCCACGCACCAGTAACGCCAGTAAACACAACCAGCAAGATAGTTGTTCCTGCACCAATTTGAGAGCCAATAGAGATGAGAAGCCACATCTCAACAATCGGCATAATAATAAGGAGAATAAAGAGAAAAAACATCATACACCTCACATAAAAAGCACTTTAACTGTACTCATTTTTCAGAAAACTTCTAGCATAGTTATATAAAATTGATTTTCAGTGGGAGATATATGTGTAGAAAAAATGCAAATAAATTGTGATAGAGTTTGAATATTTGTATCATATGAACAATAAATTTTTAACAGAGAGAGGTTTGGCATGAAGAATTTGGGCGTGATTATTATGAGTTTGACTGTTTTTTCTTTTTTTGTGGCATGTAGTTCAACAAGTGCAACTCACACTGCTGATGACGATAGCAGCAGTAACGATACAGATAGTGTAATCGATGACAGTGTGGATAAGGCGCACGATGAACAAGTTGACGAAACACTGGATGAAACAGTGGATGAAGTAGCGGACGAAGATGTAGAGACGCAAGACCTTTCGTCTAATGATAGTGACGAACAAGTTGATAACGATACGGCGTTATGCACAGCAATTCAGTGTACAATCGGTGGCGCATGTTATGATGATGGAGAGATAGATCCACTGCACCTCTGTTTTGTCTGTGACATAAGCAGGGCAACAGATGGGTGGTCTCCACAAACATCGGGAGATATCTGTCGTGTCTCTTCCGGAGAGTGTGATCTTGCTGAAAAGTGTGACGGCATAAATAGTGACTGTCCACTTGATACATTTAAACCACTTGATGCACCGTGTGGAGACGGAACGGTGACAGATTGTAATAACGCTGATAGTTGTGATGGATTTGGCGCGTGTCGAGATAATTTTGTGGCGAACTTAACTGCATGCACTGATGATGGTGACGCCTGTAATGGAAGTGAGTCTTGTGATGGTGCCGGAGCTTGTATCACGGTTGGACCACCCGTTTCATGTGGTGACAGAGAGATTTGTCTGCCGTTAACAGGAGTGTGTGAGTGTGATGCATCTCGTAGTTATTTTGATTCTCCTGCGGGAGATTTTTGCTCGTTTGCGGGAATCAATGTTCCACCAACAAGCGCACTTAAATGTTATAGTGCCAGTGCTGACATCGGCTGTCCAACACAGGTGAGTGGTCTACCGTTTTTCGGCCAAGATGCACAGTATATTGATAACGAAAGAGTTTTCACAAAGTCGGGGACAGCTCCAGAAGAGGTTGTTGTTGATTCAATGACAGGATTAAAGTGGCAATTTGTCTCAGCATCAGGGAATTTCACCTACGCTGAGGCGGTAGCGCATTGTTCTGGACTGACCTACAACGGTGAGACTGGGTGGCGATTACCTAATTACAAAGAGTTGGCATCAACACTTGATTTTAGGTATTCTGTGCCTGTCTGTGATACCGCATTTTGTCCTGGTCATTCCAGCTTCTTTTGGGTTGCCGAATCTGTGCCAGGTGATGATACAAGAGCGTTTCTCCTCTACTTCTATAATGCAGATACTCGCCAGTTTGCTAAAACAAGCGACGGCTCTGCTATTTGTGTGAAAGGGACACCATTTGATCCGAGCGGTGTGCTAACTAGTGACGGCGATGCAACTGATCCTGTGGTAACGGACTCTCTTACCAAACTTTCTTGGAGCAAGGTTTTCCCGAGTACTCAAAAGAACTTTGAAGAGGGTTTAGCCTATTGTGAAGCACTTGACTATGCGAGTCATACCGATTGGCGAGTTCCAAATGTTAATGAGTTGATGACGCTTTTCAGCTATTCTGTGACTCCACAACCTGCTGCCGCTCAATTTGATTATTTTCCTGCAATGTGGCTGTTGACATCGACAACATATGATTTTCAGAAGAATATGTCCTATGCAATATATGCGGGGAGTGGAAGTGTAGCACGGCGAGATAAGACAAGTACGACTGGCATTATTTGTGTGAGATAATATATTTTGAAGGAGGTTTTTTTGTGGATGTGTTGCTACATGAGAAAAGCAACATGAGTGAAAGCATCATAACTGCCAGAACGATTTTCTTTTGTGTAATATTCATCGATATCTCCGATTAAATGCAATCTGTAACACGCAATTTTCAGTCAACGAGATGACAATACTATTTTTTACAGAAGAAAACAATAGATGTTAAATCAAAACCAATAATTTTGTGGTATGAAGCACGCACCAATGATTCCCTCTGTCTTCGGCTTCCCCCTTAATAAGGGGGATTGAGGGGGATAATAAAGTTAAATGAATCATAAATAAATCTAATGCGTTATGCGTCTTGTAATTTTTCTATTTTATTCGTTGACCGGAGGGTTCAAACCGACGCACAAATAGTGCATCGGAATGACCCCGTCCTACTTATGATTCCCTCTGTCTTCGGCTTCCCCCTTAATAAGGGGGATTGAGGGGGATCAAAAAAGATGTAACATCACCTGTTCAATACCAATCTGAAGGTGAGGTACATTGCTGCCAGGAACTCCCTTCATTGCGAGTTCAAGACGAGTTGAAAGCTCAATTCCCGCGATAATTGTATGCGTCTTACTCCTTGCGACATAGCTGTTGAGATAGGGTTTTATATAGTAGACGCGGTGATTGCGTATAAGATCGTATGATTGGATACCTTTTGCTTCTCGCACTTCAACCATAAAGGCGAAATGGCGCATAAACATATTAATCATCACTGGGTTTACCTTGCTCTCCCCATCGTTTTGAAGCAGTTGGCGGTAGTGGGCGATTGCGGCGACCTTATTGCCGCTGCACAATTTATTCATAATGCCAAATATAATTTCATCAGAAAGAGTTGAAAGCATAGTTGATGCAGTCCGTAAATCAATCGTTTCTAGTGATTTGCTGAGTGAGTAGAGACGCAACTTTTCAACCTCTCCTGCGATATGAAACAGCTCTTTCTTTTCTGCCTGTAAAAACCAGTTTATGAGATTCTGAGCAGGGATAACGGGAGCAAATCGCTCCTTTATAAATGTTACGATTTGATTGTCAGAAAAAGCGGGAATATGTTGCAACTTTTTGCTTTTCTTTAGTTTTTTTGCAAAAGTTGTTCTTTTGTCGATTGCATCAAAGAAAAGAAGAAGAAGATTTGTTGGCTCAGGTTTCTCCATATAACTCTCGATAAGCTTGCGTTCCTTATCTTTTGGATTGGTAATATAGTCAATCAAAATAATGCGACGAGAGGTAAAAAATCCGATCTCTCGTGCAAGTGAAAGTCCCTCTCTGAAAGGCTGAGCAGTATCAGCATAGTCAATCTCTAAAAACTCGGTTCCACTACTTTCGTTTACAATTTTTCGTATCTCTTTTTTAAATGAAAAGAGAGAAAAACGATCTTCAGCAGAGAAGAGAAAGACTCCACCATCTTTTTGAATGTCAAGGAATTGAGTGATAGAGGTGAGTGCTTGCCCTGTCATCCGACTATATTTACCAATTTGCCAGGGACATAAATCACCTTTTTAATTTCACCAGATTTGAGGTATTTTGTATAGTCGTGCTCTCTGACGATTGACTCAATCTCTTCCCGAGTTACTGTTGGTGCAACTTGATAGCGATCTCTCAATTTGCCATTGATTTGTACAACGACAGTGATTTCATCTCTTGTGAGTGCCTTCTCATTCCAGAGTGGAAAAGGTTGCATAGACTCGATTCCATCAAGATTGCAGAGCGTTCTCAGCTCATCTGTGATGTGAGGTACAAAGGGGTTAATCAGAGCAATCGCAATACGCAAAGCTTCAGCAAGAACCGCCTTTTCTTGATCACTTTTTGGGGTGAATCGGTAGCAGTCGTTTACCAGTTCCATCACAGCGGAAATAGCAGTGTTAAAATGTGCTTTTTCAATGTCTTCACTAACTTTTTTAATTGTTTCGTGAGTCTTTCTGTGCAGCTCTTTTCCCTCTGTTGGTTCAGCTACAGCAGCGAGCGTGGTAATAAGTTCGCTGTTTTTAACGACTATATTCCAGAGGCGAGAGATAAATCTGTTCGAGCCTTCAACACCCTTTTCAGACCACTCCAAATCTCGTTCAGGTGGTGCCGCAAAAAGGACGAAAAGTCGAGCAGTGTCTGCCCCGTACTTCTCAATCAGAGTGACAGGGTCAACAACATTTTTCTTTGATTTTGACATCTTCTCTTTTCTGCCAACTATAACCTCTTTTCCGCTCTCTTTATGCAGGAATTTTCCCTCTTTTTGTTCGACCTCTTCAGGATAGAGATAGCCCCCATCCATCTTGTAGCTTTCAAGGCAGACCATACCCTGAGTGAGGAGATTTTTAACAGGCTCTCTGAAGTTAACATATCCTAAATCGGCCAGTACCTTAGTGAAATAACGGGTGTAAAGCAGGTGCATCACCGCATGCTCAACACCACCAATATAGTTATCAACAGGCATTGCGTGGTTTACTTCGTCAGGATTAAATGGTCTATCGGTTGAGTGAGGATCACAATACTTAATATGATACCACGAACTTTCAACAAACGTATCCATTGTATCTGTCTCTCTTTTCGCCTCTCCACCGCAGGTAGGGCAGGTGGTTTTATAAAAAGATTCCAGTGTTTTTAGAGGGCTGGTAACTCCCGAAAATGATATATCTTCCGGCAAGACAACAGGGAGATCCTCTTTTTTAACGGGCACGATTCCGCACTTTTCACAGTAGACCATAGGAATAGGTGTTCCCCAGTAGCGTTGGCGAGAGAGTCCCCAATCACGCAGCCTGAAATTGACACCCTTTTTCCCAATCCCTTTTTCAGAAACAGAGTAGGTAACAGCCTTCTTTCCCTTTGCTGTTGTGAGTCCATCAAACTCGCCAGAGTTAAACATAACACCAGCATCGGTGAATGCCTCTTTGAGAGGAAGTTCAAGCTCTTTATCGGCTGGTTTAATAACCGCTTTAATTGGTAAATTATATTTTTGAGCGAAGTCAAAATCTCTTTGATCGTGAGCGGGAACGGCCATAACAACCCCTGTTCCATAGTCAGCAAGAACAAAGTTGGCAAAGTAGAGCGGCACCTTTTCACCGTTTAGTGGATGAAGAAGATAGAGTCCAGTGAAGACCCCTTTCTTTTCATAGTCGTCATCGTGTGTGTTTGCGTGTAACTCCTTAACTTCATCTATAAATTCTTGTATCTCTTCTCTGTTTTCTGCCTGCTCTAAAATGAAGTCTGTAAGTTCATGCTCAACGGCAAGACTCGCAAAAGTAACGCCCATAACAGTGTCTGGGCGGGTGGTGAATACGGTTACTTTTTTATCGCTTCCGTCGATAGGGAAGTCGATATAAGTTCCCGTGCTTTTCCCAATCCAATTTCTCTGCATCTCTTTGACATGGTCAGGCCAGCCAGTGAGGTTATCAAGCTCGCTGAGTAACTCCTCCGCATAGTCAGTAATTTTAAAATACCACTGGACAATTTTGCGTTTTTCAACAACTGTTCCGTGTCTCCAACAGACGCCATTTTCAACCTGTTCATTTGCAAGGACGGTGTTGCAGTCATTGCACCAATTCACCTCAGCTTTTTTACGGTAAACCATCCCTTTATCATACATTTCAATAAAGAATTGCTGCTCCCACTGATAGTATTCAGGGGTACAAGTTGCAATCTCGCGTTTCCAATCATAGCTAATGCCGAGTTGTTTAAATCGCTTTCTCATCGCCTCGATATTTGCGTATGTCCACGCTGCTGGTGCTGTCTTGTTCTCTATTGCTGCATTTTCTGCAGGCAGACCAAAAGCGTCCCATCCGATAGGGTGAAGCACATTATGCCCTGTTCTTTTTTTATAGCGTGCAACAACATCACCAATTGAGTAGTTTCTCACATGACCCATATGGAGTTTCCCCGATGGGTAGGGAAACATCTCAAGCATATAGTATTTTGGTTTATTACTCTCTCTTCCCTCGTAGGCAAAAATATCTTTTTCGTCCCAAATCTTTTGCCATTTTTTTTCAATGTTTATGAAATCGTATTGCATCGTTATAACTCCCTGTAAATGTCTACTTGACTGTTTTGAATGATCGTTTGATAAAACGCATAAGTCTCGCCTTTTCATTTGGTTTTAACTTATCGTATAGGTCGTTGAACTTCTCTCGTTCTGCCTGCCTGATAGGTGTTCCCTTTATTATGTTTTTTCTTAAAAAAGGCATCATCTCACTGCTTTTTCCACGAGAAATAAGCATATCCGCCTGAATTAACACCAACTCATTGTGATACAGTTTTGATTTGACAGAGAAGATATCTTCATGAGCAAGAATATATTTAATTCCCTTTTCAGCAGCATGTAAATCGCCTTGATAGAAGGCAATTCCAGCAGTAAAGACCAAGCCAGGAAGATAGTGCTTGTTACATTCAAGCATACTATCAATCATAGCAAAGGTAAGTTGAGATTCTCCTTTATGCCGATACGCCTCAGCTAAAAGATAGAAGAGAGCAGGGTCGCATGTTTTTGTTCTTTTATGCTCTTTTGTGAGACTTTTAATTGCATCATCAAACTTTTCACTGGTGATATCGTCCCACGATTTTATAAGAACATCACAGGTTTTTTGATAGCTAAAATGAGGCGCGTCAACTTTAACTGGTGGCGCAGGAAATTGCATATTTGAACAGAGAATTTCATGCAGCTTATCTTGAGCCCACGGTTCAGACTTCACAGTTTCAAGTTGTTCAATAACTCGTGAAATAGCTCCAACTGCAATATAGTGGTTGATTACAGCTCTCTTTTTTGTTGCCGCAACTTTATCAAAAAGAGTGTCAAGAAGCTCAATCGTTTTACGAATATCATTTCCCTGTGTCACCACCGTTAGATACGACTGTAAAACATCTATATTTTTGCTATTTTTCTTATATATCTCTTTTAATCGTTCAAGTGACTCATCATCTTCGTGTACAAGCCAAGACATCTCTTCGATTTTTGCAGCAATAATAGGAGGTGCATCATCGCCACCAACAAGGCGATAGAGCTCTTCCGCCTCTTCGTAGTAGCCGTTATTTTCACTGCATATTGCGGCAATCTTTGCGATAGGGCTGTCAATAGTTGCAGGAAAGAACTGTTTTAACTCTTTATAAGAAAAGTAACAACTTCCAAAGTCGTCATCAGCAAATGCCGTCTTTAACACCAAGATAATATCCGATGCCTGTCGGTTAATGCCCCTCTTGCTTTTCATATATTCTGCCATTCTTCGAGCGCGAGAAACCTCTTTTTTTGTCAGAAAAGTGGTAATTGTGTCATCGCACCAAAAACTGCCAGGACAGCCGAGATAGAAACCCTCTTCAACCATCTCAATGTCATCAGTAACTGTGCCAAGAGTTGCCCATGCTTCAGAGAGAAGGTGTCTTTCAGGACTTTCAGTCTTCCATCTTTTTAATATTGTGAGCAACGCCTCTTTGTCAATTGTGTAGGAGCTATCTTTTTTAAGGCTATTTGCTTGAATAAGTACCAATAGTTTTTGTGCCATTTCGCTGTTCGGAAACTTCTTCTTTTTCAAAATAGTAGTAACAAGAGTGAGAGATTGTTTTAATTTGTTTTGTCGTAAAAGCATCAGTGTGTCATAGAGTGCTTTTCTTATGTTTTTTCGAGTGATTTCTTTCGGTACAACAATTTTCTGTTGCATAATATCTGGCAGCGTTTTTGGATAGTGGGATTCGAGCATATTAAAATATTCTACACCTTTTGATGCGGTTTTCTGCTCGATATAGGTGTTAAGATGCTGCATATCAGCGCTTTTTTTCTTCGTAAGGGCAAAATAGAATCTAACTTTGCTGAGCAAATCTTTATCTGCCGCTCCAAGATAGTTGTCGATCAGAGCAAATGCAGAGAGATAAAAGCTGGCTCTTCTTGAGTTTTCAGATGCTTTATGGCGAGAAACCCACTGTTTAATCTCGGCAGATTGCAGTTGATATTCATGCCATGAAAGAGGATAGAGAGTTGCTTCGGGCTCTTCTAAGTTGATAAAAAAGTCTTTGTTTTTATGCCAAAAGAGCGTCACCATAAGTAGAGAGCCAATGACGATAAGTACAGTTATTACAGCAATATATCGATTTCTATTTGAGCGATACGAAGCAGTCTCAGTTATCGGCGTTGCGGGAATCATAATATCTTTAAAAGATTTAATCGCCTGTTTATCAGAACTCTCTTCTTCTGTCTCTTCTTGATACCCAAGCTCATCGAGCAGAAGTTTTGCTTTGTAGTGGTTGGGATTTGACTCTAAAACAGCAAGAAGATGTTCAAAAGCTTCCTCTTTTTTGTCGAGTTTTGCCAATGCCTCGCCAGCGAAAAAGCGCATTTCTGGAGTTAAAACACCTTGAAATTCACCAATCATATCGGAAATAAGCTGATACTCTTCGTCATTGATTGCTTGATTAAGAATCTGTATCAGCAGAGTGGGAGTCTGTTGTTGCTTCCACTGTGTGAGTAGTGTTGTTAATCGTCGAGAAATCATCGATAGACCCCTCTTTCATTTTCAGGGAGCAGTGCCGCAACTTTTTTACCGAGTGCGTCCATTATTGCTATTTTACTGCGTTCTCCATGTTCCTTTTGAAGCTCGTGCATCAATACAGGTTTTCCAAATGAGATGGAGGCTTCTGCGTATTCAAGACGAGACTGTTTAATGGGCAACAGGATGTTTCCACCAACAATTCCAATAGGAATAATAAGGGTGTTTTTGTGTGATGAAATCATACGATAGACACCAGGAAGAAAGCGTTTGAGTTGTCTGTCGCGACTGCGACTCCCTTCAGGAAAGACCAACAGAAGACGAATTTTATCACGAATAATCTCTTGTGCAATGCGGGCGGCATTTGCCACCTCTCTTAGATTGAAACTGACCTCTTTTGTTGCAACAGTTGTTGATTGAGCAACCTTAATAGAGTTGAACTGCATTGCAGCACACGCCTTAAAGGGGTTGCTGAAGACTTTTGGGCCAACGATAAGAGTGAGCTCTTTTGATATCTCGCCAAATGATTCTAAAATTTCATCTGCCAGAAGAGTCATAATATTGCCATCAGCATAACTTCGGTGGTTTGGGAGCAAAACAATCTGAGAAATTGAGCCATCAACCAGTTGTTGAGCCGCATTTTTGAAATGTTCTTCACCAGAAACGGTGATTTTAGTCATCTGTTTGACTAAGTTCCCAACCATTGTACGACAAAAAGGTTCATAAGGGTGAAAACCCCACTCACGGCCAGGATTAGGATATCTTTTTGCTGCCGAAACGAGAGTTTCTCTGGACATGTTTTTCGCGATTCCAAAAAGATGAGAGGCAACTTCGGGAGGAAGAACACTTTTCCACCCTCTAAAAACTTCTTCTAAAACAGCTATCTCTTTGTCGAATAGTTTCACTTTTATAACTTCTCCATCTACCGTTCCTTTATGCACGCATACAGTGCGTGGAATGATAGGATATGTGGATTAAAAAAGCAAGGAAACAGCAAATTATTCAGGATAATTTATAGTGATTTTCTTACGACAGCTTTTGCATCGGATTTGGCGTGCCTTGAAAAGAGGTGAGAGTTGAATCGGTGAACCACAGGAGCAGGTGAATGTCTCCCATCTATCGGCACTCTTTTTTGTAAATGAGAGAGGTCCTGTGTTGAGTGCTGTTGTTGCCGCTGTTGCTGTGCCACCTGCCACCGCACCGACAATTGCACCAAGTTGAGACATTTGATTCTGTGAAAAGTTTTGTTGTGAGCCAATAGAGGGGACAGTTAACGCTGTTCCGCATCGAGGACATTGAATATGTTTTTTCTCCATTTCTGGTGGAACTTTTATGTTGAGTCCGCACGAACAGGGGAGAAAATAGAATCCATTTGCAGCCATTAACAAATCGCCAACTTCCCGCAATGTTTTTTTGTGTGATTGCGTATCTCCCGCAAACGGTTGGCGAATAGAAGTAGGCGTATTATCCTTCAGTCCGGAGTCAGGAATGAGAGAGCTATCTCCCTTTCTGTGATTTGCATAGACGCTCTGATATTCACGCATACTGACATGACCTTTACCATGAAGAGTACGCAAAATCCTGATTCTTTCGTGTGTTGGAGGGTGCGTTGAAAAGTTAACAGTGGATGAGCCACTCGTTAAATCCCTCGAATAGAGAGGGTTAATGATAAACATCGGAGCGGTAATTTTGTTATAATAGGCAACATCTCCCGCTGTTGATGTTATCTTTTCAAGTGCCGATGCGAGACCTTCGGGATAGCGAGTCAGCCGTGCCGCTGTTGCATCTGCGAGATACTCTCTTTTTCTTGAAATAGCAAAATAGAAGAGAGAGGCAAGAATAGGGGCGATAATAGTGAAAACAAGGGTAAAAAGAAAGAGCATAGGATTGGATTTGCCCATCTTTCCGCCGAGCTTTCCTCGTCGCGACACAGAGGTGAAAAAGATAGCCCGAAGAAATGTATGACTTATAATGTTTATACTGCCCATCAAGACACCCGCAAATGTCATAAAAGCGACATCACGATTGATAATATGCCCCATTTCGTGAGCGATAACACCTTGCAATTCATCTCTTGAAAGATTTTCAATAAGTCCGGCAGTCACAACAATCGCACTTCTTTCTGGTTTTACTCCCGTGGCAAAAGCATTCATCGCCGAATCATTCATAATATAGATTTCTGGCATATGTGGCAGTGATGCCGCAATCTTCATCTCTTCTACGATATTGTAGAGACGGGGATACATATCCTTTGATACTTGTGTAGCATGAGAGACATTGAGAATGATTTTATCGCCAGCGTTATAGGCAACAAGTGCCATAATGAGCCAGATTAGGATTGCTCCAGGAACACCATAAATCCATCCATCAGGATAGGAGATATAGGCGCCAATGAGCCCGCCAAGCACCACTAAAATCATCAGCATAGCAATGAGAATTATAATAGATTTTCGTCTATTTTGAGCAATCAGTTCCCACATATAACAACTCTCGTCTTAAAATTTTACTTCAGGAACAATCTTCTCTTCTTTATTCTCGATTTCAAAGAATTCAGAAGCTTTAAAATTAAATGAAGTTGCTATGAAATTACTAGGGAAAACTTCGATTTTGTTGTTGTAAAACATAACATCATCATTGTATGCTTGACGACTAAACGCAATCTTATTTTCTGTTGAAGTCAGCTCTTCTTGCAGAGCCATAAAGTTTTCATTTGCCTTCAAATCAGGATAGTTTTCGACAGTCATTAACAGTTTTGCAAGTGAGCCAGAAAGTTCTGATTCTGCAGCACCGATATTTTTAACATCTTTGCCTGCGTTTGCGTTCATAGCCTGCGCACGCGCCATCGTTACATTTTCAAGAGTCTCTTTTTCGTGAGTAGCATATCCTTTGACAGTGCTAACAAGATTGGGAATCAAGTCGTGACGGCGTTTCAACTGGACATCAATTTGACTCCATGAATTTTTCACACGATTTCTCAGCACAACAAGTCCGTTGTACATTCCGACAACAATGACAACCGCGCCAACAATAAGCCCTAATAAAATAAGTACAAATAACAACATCGGGAAACCTCCTCGGTATCTATTTTTGTAAATCTCTCTCTAAAATATCTTTCAAAAAACTGACAATTGCTGATGCTTCGCCATCTTTTTTGGCATTATCAAGGATAGAGTGCAGCTCGCCGTGATCAAACCAGATGCCGTGTCCATCTCTGCAACGGTCTACAATTTGATCCTCTACGGTGTGAATTACAATCTTCTCCATCTTCTTGTCACAAATAGGGCAGGGACGCTCTTTCTCATTGATTGATTTTGCACTAACTGATTCAAAAGACTCAAGAATCTGTTTTGCTTGTTCTGCGTTGCCAATCATCAAATCCATCTCGCCAGCGTCAAGCCAAATGCCCTTGCAGGTAAGACAGTAGTCAATTTCAATATCATCAAATTCGAGGACGACTAAACCCTCTTTTTTACAGACTGGACAGTGAAGCATTGTGTACCCTGCTTGTGGTTCACACGCATTATAGCGAGTTTTTAAAGGCAAATCAAATTTTGACAAAACACAAATAACAAGCTAAAAGAGTAGTGGGCTCGGACTGTTTTGTTGAAAGAGGAGATAATAATGAGTTTTCAGATTGTGATAGGTATTTCAATTCTTTTGATTCCGCTTGTTTTTTATGGTATCAAATTTCGTCGGTATGCGAGACGACAAAAGATTATGGCTGCCCCCTTTCCTGAATCGTGGAGAGCGATTATTTCTAAAAATATGGAGCTTTATAATCACCTTCCTCAGGATTTAAAAGAGCAACTTGAAAGGCAGACGATGGTTTTTGTAGCGGAAAAAGAGTTCCGAGGTTTTAACGGAGTTGTCGTTACGGAAGAGATGAGGGTTACTGTTGCGGTGCAAGCGTCACTGCTTGAGATTGGCCGACGACCACACTTTTTTCCAAAGCTTCATACGGTGGAACTCTATCCTGGAGCGTATAGGGCTGAATCAGTTTCGTTTGAAAATGGTGTCGAGACGAAAGAGCAGAGTGTTCGACTTGGTGAGAGTTGGAATAATGGCCGGCTTGTTCTTGCGTGGGATCATGTGAGGCAGGGTATCTATAACTACCGTGATGGCCACTCTTTAGTGCTGCACGAGCTTGCACACCAGCTTGATCAGGAAGATGGCATAGCAGACGGCGCACCTCTTTTAGAGAATGGCGGATATGCACGATTTGCGATGGTGTTTAGTGAGGAGTTTCGAGTGCACCAAAGGCAAAGCAAAAAGAGAAGGAAGACGGTGATGGATAGCTATGGTGCAACTAATCCAGCAGAGTTTTTTGCCGTTGCCACAGAGACATTCTTCGAAAAAGGAAAAAGTTTGAAAAAGAAGCATCCTGAACTCTACGATGAACTCAAAAAAGTTTATAACCTTGATCCAGCCGAGTGGTTTTAATCTATTGCCGTTTGGCAAAGTGTTTGCTGTCACCATGTTCATTCAGTCCAATCTCAACGCCATACGCGGAAAGCCGCAGTTCCATACATCTATGACACATGCTTGAGGTGTCGCTCAGACACGGTTTGTTATCATAAAGTTGGTAGCTTGAACGATATTCAGTTCCCGTAATATTTGGCATGATAATGTTTGCTCCAGCCATGATACCAAGCTCTCTTCCAACATCGTTTAGTGTCTGAAGTGCCGTTGATGCAGCAATATTTATATCGCGAAGAAAGAGCCGTGTTGCTGCAATCATGATAAGTCCTTTTTGAAACTGTCTATCTTTAATCTCATCAAAGTTGGGCATAGAGTCGGCAAGGGGTGTCTGGTGGTGTGGAATGTATGGTCCCATGCCAATCATATCGATATCCATCTCTTTGAAAAAGATAATATCTTGAGCAAGCATTTCAACGGTTTGTCCTGGAAGTCCAATCATTACACCTGTTCCAACTTGATAGCCTGCTTTTCGCAAACTTTTCAGTGCATTTATGCGTACATCAAAGCTGTGATCAGCGGGATGGAGTGTTTTATAGAGCTCTCTGTCTGTTGTCTCAATACGCAGAAGATACCGTTTTGCTCCGGCGTCAAACCACGCTTTATATGTCTCATATGACTGCTCGCCAAGAGAGAGGGTGACACCAAGCTCGCCATTGGTTTCCTTTGCAATGGACTTCAATAAGCTGGTGATTTTATTGGTGAATACTTCGCTTTCTATTTCACCGCTTTGCATGACGATAGAGCCATATCCCGCTTTCCATGCCCACTTTGCGGCTGCAATAACATCATCATCAGGAATGGTGTATCGTTCAACATTTGTGTTGCTTTTTCTGATGCCGCAATAGTAGCAATCTTTTGCACAGAGATTACTGAACTCTATAATTCCGCGGAAGTGAACTTTTTTTCCAACCTCTCTTTCTGTCAGTGCGCGAGCTGCTTTATAGAGTTGTTCTATCTCTTCTGAATCGGTGAGTGATAAAATAGCAATCAAATCTTGCGCGGTTTTTGGGTGTTCCATCTCTCTGTTCCACATGTCGTCTTCTCCATTAGTTTAAACAGGACTCTTGAATCCCAATTCAGTATCTTACGAATGTATGAAGATGTCAAGAGAAAAGAGAATTATTAACACTCATCTTGATAATTATTATGAGCCAAATTAAAAATTGCAAAGGAATCTACTTTCCTATACTCTGTTGCGAACTTATTTGCGGAGATGAGATGCCATTTTTGATTGGAATAGCTGGCGGGTCGGGATCAGGCAAGTCAACGGTTACAAAAAAAATAGCATCAGCACTTTCAGCAGATGGCAATATCGTCACCATTGAGATGGACTCATACTACTGTGATCATCCCGATTTAAGCTTTGACGATCGAGCAGCGCTGAACTATGATCATCCATCGGCGATGGACTTTAATCGCCTGTTTGATGATATTACCCGTTTGATTAGTGGTAAGTCGATTGACTCTCCCACCTATGATTTTGTGACACATCGTCGT